>JAFXOC010000336.1 GCA_017529085.1 Selenomonadaceae bacterium
AATAAGGAGGGAATTTTAAATGGACGCATTAAAAATCGAAATTGAAGGTATGGAGTTTACCGCTCAAAAGCCGAAGGCTCGTTTATGGGCGAAAATGGCGGAGTTTGACGAGAACAAGAGCAACCTTCCCGCATCTGAATTTATAGACGCTCATGCAGAAATTATCGCCGAGATATGCCCTGAACTCGATAAAGATTTTATTCTCGACAATGTAGACCTTGATGATATTTTGGCGATTTATTACAAGTGTTTCCTTTGGGTAACGCAACTCATCACAAGCAAGCTGGATAAGGTGGCGACAAAAAACGCGGACGGGGACACGGATTAAAACTGTCCCCCAAAGAACAAGTGTTGTTTTACTTTATGGGATTTTGCAAAGAATACGGCTGGACGCTTGAAGAAGTCGAAAATACCGCATTGGAAGATTTGCTGGATATGACGGCGATAAAAAGCAAGGTGGAAAACGGTTTTGAAAGCAAGCCGCAAGCGTACATCGACGATATTTTGTAAACGGGAGGTGAAAATATGGCGAAGGGTAAGAGTTTAGAAAGTTTGTATATAACTTTGGGACTTGATGTATCTCAGCTTACGAGCGATTTCATCGCGGCGGATAAAACAGTAGCCGAAAATATGGCGAAAATTAACCGCGAGAGCAACCTCCTCAAACTTCGTATGCAGGTAGATACGGGGAATTTAGACCCGGTAAAAGACGCGGCTCAAATTTTGGCGATAAAAACGCAAATTTTAAACGACCAGCTTGCTATACAAAAAGACAGAGCCAAAATGGCAAGCGCGGCTTGGCAAGAAGCGAGTCAAAAACTCGGATATACGGCAAATCAAACTCAAAAAGCAGAAGCCGCGATGCTCCGTGAAAAACTCGCCGTACAAGGTTTGGAGCGGGAAATAAGGCAGTTAAATCAAACTCAGCAACAATCTCCCACATCCAATAAGGCAAACTCCATCCTTACTATGTATCAATCGCTAAAAGGAGGAGTAACGGGAGCGGTTGGCGGAGTTACAAACGCTCTGGGGCAACTTCAAAGCGCGACCGCCTCTACCGATACGGCATTGACTAAAGTCGCATCCGCTCTTTCGGCATTGAAACACCCCGCAGTTATTGCCACAGCCGCCATCGCCGCTCTGCCCGTAGTAGCAATCGCTGCCGAAAAAGAACTTGTAAGCCTTGCAAAACCCGCAATAACGGCGGGAGACTCTGTGTATATCCTCGCAAAGCGTATGGGGACGACAGCCGCCGAAGCCGTCAAATTCAGCACCGCTTGTAAGTTAATGGACACCGATGTGAATATGGTTTTGACCAGCTTACAACGGATGGACAAGCAATGGCTAACGGCGGGAGCAAACGGAAACACAGTCACAAACGCTTTAAAAGCCGTGGGCGTAAGTCTGACGGATTCCAACGGCAAATTGAAATCCTACAACGACCAGATGATAGCTCTTTCCGAAGGTTTTCAACGAGCCAAAGCCGCAGGACAAGAGTTACAGTTGGGCACTTTGTTATTCCGCAACGGACTCGGAGATATGGTCGTAGCCATTGAGGATTATCAAGGCGCGTTAAAATATCTTGATGAAAATATAGTCAGAAATGGACTCGCCGACCCGAATTTGGCGCACGAGATGAAGCAAGAGTTAATGGCTCTCGACATCTTGAACGGTCAAATCTCGGC
>JAFXOC010000337.1 GCA_017529085.1 Selenomonadaceae bacterium
ATTGCAGGTAATATCGAAAGAAGCGCTTAAAGAATTGCAGGATTTATCGCCTGCGGATAAAAAAGTCGTATTCGACGCGGCTAAGGCTTCCGCCAAATACGAAAGGGAACTTTGGAAAAAATACGAAGCGGATGCGAAGCAAAAAGCAATAGCGAGCGGCACAACGGTCATAAAGTTGAGCGCGGACGAATTGGCTAAGATAAAAGCGGCGTTGGCTCCGCTTGAAAAAGCGTTTATGCAAAACGAACAAAATATTATTCAAGAGATTAGGAAGGTACAGTAATGGACAATACCGAAGGACTCACCAACGAAGAAATAGTGGAAACCACAACCATAGCGGATGTGTACCGCGCAGCAAAGAATTTAGAGGGCGTTGCGGTAAAGACGAAGCTGATTGAAAGCCCGTTTTTTTCGGAGATAGCGAATAACGAAGTTTATTTAAAGCCCGAAAACTTACAGAGGACAGGTTCTTTTAAGCTTAGGGGCGCGTTTAATCGCATAAGTTCCTTGACGGACGAGGAAAAGTCGAGAGGCGTTATAACCGCGTCGGCGGGAAATCACGCCCAAGGGGTAGCTTTTGCGGCGCAAAAACTAGGCGTAAAGGCGACGATTTGTATGCCCGCCACCACGCCTATTTTAAAGGTAGAGGCGACGAAGGCTTACGGCGCGGAAGTTGTGCTGTTCGGCGACAGTTTCGACGACGCGTACGCTCATAGTTTACATTTGCAACAGGAACGAGGGCTTATATATATTCATCCTTTTAACGATAAAGAAGTAATATTGGGTCAAGGCACCGTCGCGCTTGAGATAATAGACGCGTTAAAGGACGTTGACGCAATACTTGTGCCCATTGGCGGCGGCGGATTTGCGTCGGGCGTTGCGCTTGCAACAAAGTTTGTCAATCCCGAGGTAAAAGTTATAGGCGTGGAGCCTGAAAATGCGGCTTGCATGAAGGCAGCGTTAGAGAGCGGCGCGCCCGTTTCGCTTCCTTGCGCCGATACCGTTGCGGACGGTTGCGCCGTGAAGCGGGCGGGGGATTTGACCTACGCTTTTTGCGCGAAGTATTTGGATGAAATAGTGACGGTTTCCGAAATGGAGATAATGAGCGCGTTGTTATCCTTGATAGAAAAACATAAATTAATAGCGGAAGGCGCGGGAGTGCTTTCCATCGCGGCTTTAAACAAGCTTTCCTTTGAGGGGAAAAAAGTAGTTCCCATAATAAGCGGCGGCAATATAGACATCTCAACCATATCGGCTTTAATAGACAAAGCTTTGATAGCAAGGGGCAGGGTGTTCTGCTTTGCAATACCGCTTCCCGACAAACCCGGACAGCTTTTGAAGGTATCCGAGGTATTGGCGAAAGAAAACGCCAACGTAATAAGACTTGACCACAATCAAGCGAAAGTCACCGACAGTTTCCAAAAAGTTATATTGGAAGTTGTGGTGGAGACTCACAATCACGAGCATATAGAGAGAATAATGAAAGCGCTAAAAGACGCAGGTTTTGACGGGATTGAGCAGATTTATTGAAAAGTGCTTTTCCGAAAAAATACCAAAAAGGAGGCGTTGACGTGAATAGACGCATGACATTGAAGTAAAAAATAAAGGAGCGCAGAAGCATGGAAAATATTCAATATTTGGAAATTGACGAGCAGGGTAAAATTCCACTTTCGGAGGAAACTTTGCGCTGGTTGGGGAAAGAACGCGGGGGGAAGGTTGCGCTCATTCATAACGGGGCGAATTTGCTCCTTGCGGATGATTTGTATGTCACGATGCACCGAAAGGAACTGGATGAACGCTTTGAAGAACGCATGACGCCGGAGATGGAGAAATTGCTCCGTCAAGTACAGCAGAACCGGGAACGCAAGAAAGTGTTGCGGACTGCCCCATGAAGCCGACAGGAATGCAGGGCTGGAGTATTGTGGTAGATACAAATATCATTTTTTCATTCCTGATGACCGGAAATCCGACGATTTCCGCAGTGCTCCGCTATATCATCAAGGAACATCGCTTGCTTTTGTCTACCTATATCGTCGAGGAACTGCAAGAAAAAATTGCGGAGAAACTTCCGGACAAATTGCTAGACTTGCAGGCTTTTTTGTTACAGCCAACCATTAAGATTGTAGAATCCGACGATTGGGCAAACGCCGCAGATGTTTTTTTGCGTGATGCAGACGATCAGCCGATCCTTGCTCTTGCCTTGGAACAGGGAGTAGATGCGTTGGTGACAGGTGACTATGATTTCTTGCACATGAAGGGAAAGAAAAATCTTCCTTTTGCCATCTTGAGTATCGAGGAATTTGTGCGTATTTTTGGCTATGCGGGATTGAATCGCTATCTTTAAACAGGCATCAATAGTCAACCCTTTGGAAGTTTCGGATAAAGCAGAATAAAAAAAACGATGGGCAAAATGTCCATCGTTCTTTTTTTAGCCCTTACACTATAAGTTCCCGTATCGCCTTTGTGGGGCATTTCAAAATGCAATCGGGCTGCGCGCATTTTGCTCGGCAAATGGTGGAATCAACCACAGCCAGATTGTTTTCAATCTTAATAGCTTGGTGCGGGCAGTTTCTCATGCACATCCCACAACCGATACAAGCGTTGCCGCAGGCTTTTCTTGCTGTCGCGCCTTTGTCATGCGACGAACAGGCGACTTCAACCTTGCTTTCAAAACTTACCAGAGAAATTATATTTTGCGGGCAAGTTTTGGCGCAAGCGCCGCAGCCCGTGCAGAGTTTTGTGTTTACAACGGGCAAACCGTTTTCTCCCATCGAAAGCGCGTGGAAATGACAAGCTTTTACGCAGTTGCCAAAACCAATGCAACCGTATTTACAAGCCTTCCCGCCGCCCATTACGAGTTTAGCCGCGGCGCAGTCGGCAACGCCTTCGTATTCGGCTTTGTTCCTGCAAGCGTCTCCGCCTCGGCAATTTATATGGGCGTACATGGGTTCTGCGGCTTCGGCGTGTTTACCCGTTAATTTCGCCACTTGCTCCGCAACGGCGGCTTTGCCGGGAACGCAGAGATTGGGCGGAACGTCCGGGTCTTCCACCACGGCTTCGGCGTATTTTTGGCAGCCCGCATAACCGCAAGCGCCGCATTGACCTTTGGGAAGTATGTCTTCTACTTCCTCTATGAGAGGGTTCGTTTCCATTGCAAATTTCTTGTTGGCCAAGGCCAGCACCAATCCGAAGAATGCGCCGACTCCAACCAACACAGCTACTATCATAAATGGTGTGTTCATGGCTCCCCCTTACATCATTCCCGAAAATCCGAGGAACGCCAAAGACAACATTCCCGCAAGTATAAAGGCTATGCCTATGCCCTCTAGGGGTTTCGGCACGTCTGCGTATTGCAGTTTTTCCCTGAGCGACGCCATCAGTATAAGCGCCAAGGCAAAGCCTACGCCCGAGCCTATGGCGAATACTATGCTCTTTAAAAGGGAGTATTCGTTTTCAACGTTTAAGATAGGCACCGCCAAAACTATGCAGTTGGTGGCGATGAGCAAAAGATATATTCCCCACATATTGTATAGCGCGGGGGCTTGTTTCTTAATCACAAGTTCCAAAAGTTGCACAAAACTTGCCGTAAGCACCACGAATACGATGGTTGTCAAAAACTCAAGATGAAACGGCGCAAGCACGAAGAAATACACAATCCACGCCAAAATCGAACTCATGGTCATGACGCTTGTAACCGCCATTCCCATACCAACGGAAGCCGAAAGGTTCTTGCTTATGCCAAAGAATATGCAAAGCCCTAAGAATTTCGTCAGGACGAAGTTGTTGATAAGCACCGCCCCCACAAGCAGGGTAAAATATTCCGCCATTACGCTTCAGCCTCCCTCTTTATTCTCGCTTCCTCTATCTTTTTAAGCCATTGTTTCGTTCCCGCAACCAAATATCCGATAAGGATAAACGCGCCGGGCGGCAAAATCATCATCAGCATGGGCGAAAAGTCCTCGCCGAAAAGAGGAATTCCCAAAATAGTGCCGCCACCCGTAATTTCCCTTATAACGCCTATAACGAGCATAGCCGCCGTAAACCCGCAACCCATGCCGAAACCGTCGCAGAAACTCTTTACGACTCCGTGCTTTGAGGCGAAAACCTCGGCTCTCGCAAGGATTATGGCGAACACCACAACCAACGCAAGATAGATGCCCATAGCTTTATAAAGTATCGGAAAATAGGCTTGCAACACAAGCTGCGCCACGGTCACTATCGTCGCTATACTCGTGATATACACAGGCACACGCACTTTTGGATTTACAAAATTTCTTATTAAAGACACCACAACATTGTTGGAGGTAATGACGAATGTCACCGTAAGTCCCATTGTAAGGGCGTTTATTACGGTTGTAGTAACCGCAAGCGCGGGGCAAAGGCTGAGGGCTAAGATAAAGATAGGGTTTTCTTCCAAAATTCCCTTTTTAAAAATCTGCCAAAGTTCTCCCATATCATTTCCCCCTATAGAACAGCACGTCTTCCGCCGCCTGTTTTACGGCTTTAGCCACAGCCCTAGAAGATATAGTGGCTCCCGTCATTGCCTGTATATGCTCCGTATCGCTTGGGTTTTTCACTATCTCTATAAATTCCTTGGTCTTGCCGCGAAATTGACTTTTAAATGGTTCTTTTTCCGCATTGTCCCCAAGTCCGGGAGTTTCGTTATGGCTTAAAATGGTGTAGTCTAAAATCTTGCCGTCCTTATCAACCGCCACAAGAAGTTTCATCAATCCGCCGTATCCTTTGGTTTCAGCGGGGACGATGTAAGCAATAACGCTGCCCTTTGCGATAGCCTTAACCCAGCCTGGCTTTTCGTCTATATCCTCAAATGTTTCCGCTTGGGGGGCAAGTTCCTTCATGGAAGCGACCCGCATTTCTTCGGCTTTCACCTTAGCGACGGGGTTTGTAACAAAGTATACCGCCGCTATAACCAGTCCCGAAAAGAATGCGGTAATGGCTAAATTGCAGGTTATGGCTAAAATCGAAGAACTTTTCTCATTATGATTAGCGCTCATTTTTTCGCCCCCATTCCAAAGATACGAGGCTTTGTAAATCTATCTATCAAAGGCGTGAGAGAGTTCATCAAAAGTATCGAATAGCAAACGCCTTCGGGGTATCCTCCTATAAGACGGATAAGCACGGTAATCGCTCCTGCGCCCGCCGCAAAGATAATCTGTCCTTTAACGGTCATGGGAGCAGTCACCATATCCGTCGCCATAAAGAATGCGCCAAGCATAAGCCCGCCCGCCATCATGTGAAAGAGCGGATCGCCCGTAAAGAAACCATTGGGCCCGAAAATCCATGTTAAAATCGCAACCGTACCGATCATGGTAACGGGGATATGCCATTTTATGATGCCCCTAAGCATCAGGTAAATCCCGCCGATAATGAGGAGCAACGAGCAAGTTTCACCGATGCTGCCGTTTCTGTATCCTAGGAGCATATCCACATACATATCCTGCCTAGAGCCGAACATCTCCACAACAGCGTCGTAACCCTGCATTTTTAAGACGTTTAAGGGAGTCGCCCCCGTAACTGCGTCAACGCCGGGCATTGCAGTCCAAGTTGTCATGGCGATAGGCCAGCTTACCATTAAAGCGGCGCGTCCGATATGGGCGGGGTTAAAGATGTTGAAGCCTAAGCCCCCCATGGATTGTTTTGCGACGATTATGGCTATGGCGGAACCTATCGCCACCATATAAGCGGGAAGAAGCGGCGACATACTCATGGCTAAGAGCAATCCCGTCAAGGCGGCGCTGCCGTCCGATATGGTCACTTTCTGTCCCATTGCCTTTTGCCAGACAAATTCGGAAATCACCGCCGCAACAATTCCCACAACAATATTTATCGCCGCGGGCGCGCCGAACATATATATCCCAAAGACCGCAGCGGGACATACCGCAACCAGAACCGTTATCATTATCTTCTGTATCGTCATTTCGTCCCTTATGTGAGGCGAGGACGAGAGAGCGAGAG
>JAFXOC010000338.1 GCA_017529085.1 Selenomonadaceae bacterium
CAAGAACGAAATATTTGACAGCTTGGATAAAGTAATTGAAAGACTTTGTGAAACTATTTGTTCACTTTCTACAAATACTGTAAAAAGTATAACTGGACGCGATTGGATTATTAAATGTTTTAATTAGTGATTAGTATAAAACGCGTCCCCTTGCCCCGCTTTGAAGCAATGCAATTGTTGTGGGCATTTCCTTTACTTTGAAATTGAGCGCTTTAACTAAATCCCTTTTAAATTTTTTGGGTTCGTCCAAAATAATCTTCCTGTACGGATCGAATTTGTGGTGAAATTTCGGAAAATCCGCAAAAATTTCCTTTATTTTATTGATAATGTTTGGAATATTTTCATCATTATCCTCAAATTTAAATTCCGATTCAATAGGAATATCTTCATCATTTGCCGCCGAACCGCGTTTTCCGGTAATGACGGTGCAACCTGAAATTGCCGCTTCCCTCGGAATTCTGTCTTTGCCGGGATGATTTCCAAAATCAATGTAAACCATAGCCAAGGCGAGTAAAACTTCAACTTCTTCTGAAGTCATATCCTGTATTGGAACAAATTTTATATCGGGAGCCGCCGTTATCAGCTTTTCCGTGAAATCCCCGCCTTTTTTCGGATTATATACGACTATCGGTTCTTTTTGAGATATATCTATATGTTTTGCTCTTTGCAAAAATATCAGTTGCAAATAATCCCCAACGTAAAAAATTTTATCCTCGGAAATTTTATTGACCCGCAGAAAATTAAGAGCGTATCTTGATTGCGCAAAGTGAAATATATCGTCTCCCCCGCTAAAATTAAAAGGAGCGGGTAGGGGAAACAAAAACTTTCCCGCTTTTAAAAAATCCGAATATACCGTCTGCAAATGGGATACATAGTTATCTACGCTCAGCCACCATATAACTTTTTGACACTTGGGGCAAAATTTTAAAAAGTCCGTAGCGGTCTCGGGCACTATCACCAAATTTTCGGGGCTGTCCACAATATCGTAAGCCGTTTTTATATGATATTCCGAATAAGCGTCCGCAGGCGCATTTTTATAGCTTATATTATAATAGCGCATAAACGGAGTAATACTATCTCCGTAAATTTTAACGATTTCGCTCGCCAATTGGTGCATTAAAGTAGGTCCGCCCGTTCGTATGCCGCGTGGGCATAATATGTAAATCTTGCTGTTTTTTGTTAATTTTATATTTTTACTCATAACAGTTTCCATTAACAAAAATTATTCCTCCGCCCACAAAAGGCGGAGGAACTGCTAAATCCAATTACCGGGAGTCCAGAGGGCTTTGCCCTTTGGCGGGTTCCAAGGGCAGCGCCCTTGGTGGGGTTTGGGGCGAAGCCCCAATGAAATCAAATAAACTTCATATCGCGAAGCCACGCGCTGCAAGCCTTTGACCAATCGCGAGCGCCGGTTTTAAGACCGGCTCCGATACCGAAACCGTGCGCGCCGTAAGTATACATGTGAAACTCAACGGGAACGCCTACGGAACGAAGCTTTTCAACGTACCGCACGCTGTTTATCGCAGGTACTACATCGTCGTCTTTGGCGCAGAAAACGAATGCGGGAGGAGTATTTTTGTCAATTTGAAGTTCCATCGAATACTTTTCCATCTGCGCTTGGGACGGAGGAGTTTTAAAAAGACGCTTTTTCGTGCCTTGGTGAGCGTACTCGTTAAGCATACTTATAACGGGATAACCTAAAACGCTGAAATCGGGACGCGCGCTTACCTTGTCAATGTTGTCAACGGGCTTGTAAACTTTTCTGCCGTAGCAAGTGCTAACGCTTGCCGCCATGTGACCGCCCGCGGAAAAGCCCATAATGCCGATTTTATTTGGGTTTAATCCCCATTCCTTCGCATGGGAGCGGACAATGCGAACCGCTCTTTGCCCGTCTTCCAACGCAACGTCTTCGCTGTTTGCGTTGTGTTTGTCCTCGGGCAAACGATAACGCAGAATAAACACCGTTACGCCTTCGGATTTAAGCCAGTTTGCAATATCGTCGCCCTCTTTGTCAATGACAACGCGGGCATAACCGCCGCCGGGACCGACGATAACAGCCGTGCCGTTGGGATTTTTCGGCAGACGAACAACCATGTGAGGTCTGTCGATATGCACCATGGCGCGGTCG
>JAFXOC010000339.1 GCA_017529085.1 Selenomonadaceae bacterium
ATGATGGAAGGTTGGTTAAAAGATGAGCATTATGTCGGCGTAGGCAACGCTCATTTGATAAGCCCGCCGAACGACTTGGAAGGCGGCGGGGACAGAGTCGATTATTTCGGCAAAGAAGAAGGCAAAGCGATTTTGACGGGAAACGCATGGGCGTTTCAGGATAATCATATGGTTAGAGGTAATAAAATAACCATTTATCTTGCAAAAGACGGTAAGGCAAAGGTAAGATAATGTTGGGGCGTTGCCCCAAACCTAACAAGGGGCGCTGCCCTTTGACCCCGGCAGGACTTTGCAGCCCTGCACCAGCAATAAATTTTATTAAAGTTTTTTCTTTTCTCTTTTTCTTTGTTACTTTCTTTTTCTCTTTTCTTTTTTACAAAAAAGAAAAGAGAAAAAGAAAGTAAAGAACTGACCTGTTTATATTGGGAGGCGTGTTTATGCAGATTGAGGCTAAAGGATTGGTGAAGAAGTTTAAGGCTCGTACTGTGGTAAACAATGTCTCTTTGTCTGTGAAAAAAGGCGAGATAGTGGGGTTGTTGGGACCTAACGGCGCGGGAAAGACAACTACGTTTTATATGATAGTGGGGCTGGAAAGACCTACGTTTGGAGAAGTTTATCTTTCCGATATAAATATTGCTAAATTTCCGATGAATAAAAGAGCGCAACTTGGTATCAGTTACCTTGCGCAGGAAGCGTCGATTTTTAGAAAACTTACGGTTGAGGAAAATATCGCTTCGATTTTGGAAACTACGAGATTGTCAAAGGACGAGCAAAAAAAGAAACTTGACGAGTTAATAGAGGAGTTTCATATAGAACACGTCCGTACTCATAAGGGAACGCAGCTCTCGGGAGGAGAGCGGCGACGCGTTGAAATCGCCAGATGTCTTGCGTTAGAGCCGCAGTTTATACTGCTGGATGAGCCTTTTGCGGGGGTCGATCCTTTAGCGGTTGCAGATATACAGGATATTATCGAGTATTTAAGAAAACGCGGTATGGGAATTTTGATAACGGATCATAATGTCAGGGAAACTTTGCAGATAGTAGATCGTGCCTATATTTTAAATAACGGGGAAATACTTTTAGAGGGCGATTCGAACACCATCGCAAACAGTCCCATTGCCCGTAAATTTTATTTGGGCGATAAATTTACAATGTAGGAGAGAACTATGCACATCCGAATTTTGGACAAATATATTTTTCGCGAAGTTACCATGACTTTTATCTTTGGGATATGCGCGTTTTCCGCAGTGTTTATCGGATCAGGTACACTTTTTAGAATTTCGCAGTACATAACCGATTACGGCGCAAGTTTTTCTTCCGTTGTAAAAATTTTCGTCTTGGGACTCCCAAGCATAGTGATATGGACTTTTCCAATGTCCATGCTTTTAGCCGTTCTTTTGACTTTCGGCAGGCTCTCAAGTTCAAGTGAAATTACCGCCATGAAATCTTGCGGTATCGGTTTTTCCAGATTGGCTATGCCGGCGATTATACTTGGCATAGGGGTCAGTATTTTTGCTATTCTGTTTAACGAATATGTAGTGCCTCAAGCAAACAGTATGTATAGCAACGTGCTTTATTATGAAATTCAGCACAATACACAGCCGAAATCTCAGGATCATATAATTCTAAAATCCATTAAGGACGGCAAGATTCAGCAATTAATATACGCCAGGCGTTACGACGGTGAGAAAAATGAGATGCAAGGCGTAACCATGCAAGATTATGGTACGGAAGGCAACGTCAAAAGGGTGGAAACTGCTGAATACGCTACTTGGGACGGTAAAGGCTGGCTTTTGCATGACGGCGTGATATACGATGTGGCGGAAGACGGGCAGGAAAATCATCGTATGCGTTTCGATACGCAAAAACTTCCCGTGGACACAAGTCCCACACAGATTGTACGCGAACAGAAAAAACCCGAAGAACTTACCATGAAAGAGCTAAGGGAACAGATTGACATAATGCGGACGCAATTTGTCGATACAAATAAACTTGAAGCGGAACTTTATCAGCGTGTGACGGTACCGATGGCAAGTTTGATATTTGCTTTGGTGGGAATACCTTTGGGGTTGCAGCCCGCAAGAAACAGTTCTTCAAAGGGATTTGCGCTAAGCGTGCTTATAATTTTCTGCTACTATTCTATTATGACTCTCGCGAACGCTATTGCCCGCGCAGGTACGATTTCTCCCATGATTGCCGTGTGGATTCCGAATATCATAGGACTTATCGCGGGTTGTTATCTTATGAAGCGCGCGTCGAGATAAAGGAGTGTCGGTTTTGTACGGCGTAGTTTTGATTGTGTCGCTTATAGTGACGGGCGGGGTTATTGCGTTCATTGGTGATAGACTCGGTACGAAAATAGGGAAAAAGAGACTTTCTATTTTCGGTCTTCGCCCTAGGTATACCTCGATAATAATTACGATTTTAACGGGCGCATTTATTACTACCCTTACTTTCGGCGCTTTAGCTGCGACTTCTGAAAACGTAAGAACCGCTCTTTTTGGGATGGAGCAATTAAAACAGGAAATGGCGACGCGCGCCGAGGAACTTTCAAATACCACGAAACTTCTTGCTGATGTGGAACGAGAGCAGGAGGAAACCAACGAAAAACTTGCCAAGTCCAAAGTGGAAATGGAAAAATTACGGCAAGAGCAAGCGGAATTAGAAGCGGAATCCGAAAAATTAAAAGCCGGAAATGCTGAGTTGGCGGAGGCTAATGAAAATTTAAAGGCGCAGGCGGAGGAACTTCAAGCGCAAAACGAAACGATAGCGAAGGAAAACAATAGTTTAACCGAAAAAAATACGGAACTATCAAAGAATAACGCCGATCTCGAAAAGCGCGCCGAGGTTTTGCAGACCGGGCTTATTACTATGCGCGAGGGCGATATTATGATTCGCGCAAACGAGGTTTTAGCGAGCGGGGTTATAAGAGGCGGCAGAACGAAAGCCGAGGTAGAGGCGGATTTTGCCGCGCTTGCAAACCTTGCGAGTCGGAACATTTCGGCGCAGTACGGCGTAAATATTACAGACAGCGATATTTGGATATACCCGCCGGAATATGAAGCCGCTGTTCAGGAGATTGTAAACCGTAAGGAAGATTCGGTTGTGCGCATATTGGCGGCGGGCAATTTGCTTCGCGGCGAAGCGGTGCGTTCAAGTCTTGAGGTATATCCTAACAGTGTGATTTATCAAAAAGACGAATTTATTCTCGCAAGGGCTTATACCATAGATGATTCGAGGGCGAATATGTCCGAAGAAATGGTTATGGATTTCTTCCGTCAGATAAACGCCGAAGCCGTGCGGAAAGGAATTTTGGCAGACCCGATAAAAGGCTCTGTCGGAGTTATGGACAGCGAGGAATTTTACGCTATATTGAACGGTGTGCGGCCGTTAAAAGGCAACATTGTGCTTTCCGCTTACGCGAAATATGCTACGGACGCTTTGGGACCGTTAAGATTAAATGTTCATTGGGAGAAGATGAATCGTTAATGAATACTGTTGCGGCTCTTGATCCGGGACGGGACAAATGCGGTTTTGCCGCGCTTTCTCTTGAAGGCGCGGTACTTTTTCAAAAAGTTATATCTACTTCGGAACTGGAAAAAGAAATTTTAAAGTGTAACGACGAATTTTCATTTGACTTACTGATAATCGGAAACGGCACTACAAGCAAGGCGGCGCAAGAACGCGTCAAAAACGTCTTGTCAAATCTTGAAATAAAAGTTGTTGACGAATATAAAACCACTGAACTTGCAAGAAGCGAATATTTTAAAATTAACCCGCCTAAAGGTTGGAGGAGACTGTTGCCGATAACGATGCAGACTCCGCCTGTGCCGGTTGACGATTATGTTGCCGTTATTTTAGCGAAAAGATATTTGGCAAAATTGGGAAGTGAAAGCGATGGATAAGCAGAACCGCCCCGCTTGGGACGATTACTTTTTAGATATTGCAAAAGCCGTGGGCAGGCGCGCCACTTGCCTTCGTCGTCGTTACGGGGCGATTATCGTAAAAGACAATATTATAATCAGCACGGGGTACAACGGCGCGCCTAAAGGCGAAGCGAACTGCATAGATACGGGGCTTTGCGAAAGAGAGCGGCTTCATGTGCCAAAAGGTCAAAATTATGAACTCTGCGTTGCGGTACACGCGGAACAAAATGCGATTATAAACGCAGACCCGATAAAGATGAGGGGCGCTAAAATATATGTGGCGGGTTTTAACGCCGACGGCACGGCGGCTTCGGGGAAGCCTTGTCTTTTGTGCCGTCGTATGATAAGAAACGCAGGGATAGCGGAAGCCGTTTATCTGGAAACAGACGGCAGCATTGTCAAAGTTGTACCCGAGAATATAACTGATTAGAGGCGGCGTTCGTATGAAAATTTCGTTGATTGTGCCGGTATATAACGAAGAACAGGCGATACCGCTTTTTTATGATGCGGTCAGAAATTATGATTTTTTTAAGGATAAAGAGGTTGAAATTGTCTTTATAAGCGACGGCAGTACGGATAAAACGGAAGAAATCGTATTGTCATTGGCCGAGAAAGATAGTTTAGTTACGCCTCTTTTTTTTATGCGGAATTTTGGGAAGGAACCCGCCCTTATGGCTGGACTTGTGGCGTCGAAGGGAGATGCGGTAATTCCAATAGACGTTGATTTGCAGGACCCGATTGAGGTTATAGAAGAACTTGTGCAAAAGTGGCAAGAAGGCGCGGATGTTGTACTTGCGAAGCGAGTGGACAGGAGTACGGACAGTTTTTTGAAGCGTCAAAGCGCCGCTTGGTTTTATAAGGTGCAGAATTTTCTTAGCGACCTTCATATAGAAGAAAACGTGGGGGATTTTCGTCTGCTTGATAGGCGAGTAGTGGACGAAATCGTAAAACTTCCCGAGAGAAATCTCTTTATGAAGGGAATTTTGTCTTGGGTAGGGGGAAAAGTCGCCATTGTAAACTATGTTCGCGCTGAACGGGCAGTTGGAGATTCTAAGTTTAATGTTCGTAAACTATGGAATCTTGCGATGGAGGGAATTACAAGTTTTTCTACGGCTCTGCTTAGAATTTGGACGTTTTTGGGCGCTGTAGTCGCTTTTTCCGCTATTTCTTACGGCGTGTACCGCATTATATCAAAGTTGGTGTTCGGAAACGATGTTGCTGGGTATTCGTCTTTGATGGTTGCTATTGTATTTTTGGGCGGTGTACAGCTTATAGGCATAGGCGTGTTGGGCGAATATATCGGAAGAATTTATATAGAAACCAAACGGCGGCCTAGGTATGTGCTAAAGCATATTGAAAAAGGTGAGAAATAGTTGACAGAGCGAGTTTTAAACGGGAAAAAGTTTTGCGCCGCTATGATTACGGTC
>JAFXOC010000340.1 GCA_017529085.1 Selenomonadaceae bacterium
AAATGGTGTTGGTGCGATATCTTCACTTATCACCGGTGTGGGATTTTTTTTAGTTGACAAAAAAATAAAGCTGATGAATCAGCAAGAAAAGTGAAAGTTATATGAAAAGATTTATTTCGTTTTTGTTTTGGCAATAATTGTCTTATCTATAGTTGGGTGTGGAGATAGTAATAAGCAATCTTCGTCAAATAGGTTTATTCAACCCAATCGTTACAAGCATCCACGGAACAGGTGAAAACAAAAACAGATGTTCCTAAAGATGATCCAAACGAAACAGCTAATCAAAAAAATGCTGCAAAAAAGGCTCGTCGATATGCGACAGGAACTACATCAATAATCTTAAAAAAGTAGTGGGTTGGATTACCAACTACTCAGATTATAGACAAAACGACTTTCACCGTCAAAGAGAGGAAAGTCGTTTTGTCTACAGCCAGAAGCTTCGCCTAAGATGTGGCGAAGCTTTTTGATTTGACTCAAATTACCTTTGCGTATTTTTCGTATTCAGCAGCGGGTATCTTTAGTGCATTCATGGCCTCTGGGAGAGTTAATTTCTTTGTATCCATAAGATTTTGCAAGGAAGTTAGTCTCGCTTCTTCCATTCCTTGATAGTACAGAGAAACTCTTGTATTGCCGCGTACTCCTTTATGAGAGAGTACTAAAGACAATATTTTCAACTGTTTATCCGTAAGTTCGGGACAATCCTCATCAATTAAAATATCAGAATTCGCCATGTTGATATGCTCTCCTTTCTTTCTCGGTTGCTCGCCTTGCGGAAATCAACCTTAAAACATCGTTTTCTCGCTCCGTATAAACTACGGACAAAACCCCATTCGCCATACCGACAGTTACAAATCTATCTTCATCTATGCTGTGGGCTAAATCGTAATATTCAATTCTTTGATTATCGAGAAAAACTTGACGCGCAGTTTCAAAAGAAACATTGTGTTTTCTTTGATTCGTTTTCGCTTTATCCTCATCCCACTCAAAAATAAGTCCGCCGTATTTAGATGATACATCTGCCACGGTTTCGCATCCCTTCTGTATAATTCGTCATTTTCTAATTCGATTTTCATTATAACTCATAATATGTTTTTTTTCCAGAAAAAGATATTTATAGGGCAGTTAAAGAATGCTTATTTGATAATATCAACGGGGAGAAGATACTGTTGATTTAGACGATATACGACAAATTGACTAAAAGTCGAACCGCCTGAAAACGTGTTCGTAGAAAACTTTACGAAATAAGCTATTGACAATGTTTTACCCTCGTGTTATTCTAGTGAAGCATTCGCATTAGCGATATTAAATTTGCATAAAACCGATTATATTTGGTTTTTAATCAAAGAAGAAGCCTACATCGCGTGAGTGAGGGCGGAGCGAAACGGTATCCCCCACTCACAAGAAGTTAATCGATGCGATATAGGCTGGTCGTGCTCCTTAAACTATCGGCGTGGATTGAAACATTTTTAAGGAAGGAGGTGCTAAAATGCCCACTATCAACCAACTTGTGAGAAAGAGTAGAAAGAGTATGCAGGATAAGTCCACGGCTCCGGCTTTGAAGAATTGTCCGCAGAAGAGAGGCGTTTGCACCCGTGTTTACACCACGACGCCCAAAAAGCCTAACTCGGCTTTGCGTAAGGTCGCTCGTGTGCGTCTTACTAACAGCATAGAGGTTACGGCGTACATTCCCGGCATCGGACACAACTTGCAAGAGCATAGCGTGGTTTTGATTCGCGGCGGGCGCGTAAAGGACCTGCCCGGCGTTCGTTACCATATTATTCGCGGCTCCCTTGATACCGCAGGCGTGCAGGATCGCAATCAGGCGCGCAGCAAATACGGCGCAAAGAAAGCAAAGAAGAAGTGATCTTTGTAAGCAAAAGTAAAAGTTTTGCTCATAAACCCTAACTGGGAGTCCAGAGGGCTTCGCCCTTTGGCGGAGTCAAGAGGCAGCGCCTCTTGTGGGGTTTGGGGCAAAGCCCCAACTATTAAAATCGAGGGAGGTAGTTTTCATGCCGAGAAAAGGTCCCGTGCCTAAGCGTGATGTACTGCCGGATCCGGTATATCACTCAAAAACGGTTACGAAGTTTATCAATAAAGTTATGTTGTCGGGCAAAAAGAGCGTTGCGGAGCGCGTTGTGTACGATGCGTTCGAGACAATTCGCGAAAAGACCGGAAACGATCCGTTGGAAGTTTTCGAGACGGCTCTTAAAAATGTAATGCCCGTTTTGGAAGTTCGCGCTCGTCGCGTTGGCGGCGCAAACTATCAGGTGCCGGTTGAAGTTCGTCCTGAGCGCCGCATGACGCTTGGCATTCGCTGGCTGGTGAATTACGCGCGTCTTCGCGGCGAAAAGACAATGGATCAGCGTTTGTCCGCCGAGCTTATGGACGCCGCAAACAATACGGGAGCGGCTATAAAGAAGAAGGAAGACACCCATAAAATGGCCGAAGCCAATAAGGCTTTCGCCCATTATCGTTGGTAAAAATAATCGAGAGGAGAAAAATAAGTGGCAAGAGAGTTTTCCCTTGAAAAGACTCGCAACATCGGTATCATGGCTCACATTGATGCCGGTAAAACGACTACCACCGAGCGTATCCTCTTTTATACGGGTATTACCCACAAGATCGGCGAAGTGCATGAAGGCGCAGCCACAATGGACTGGATGGTGCAAGAGCAAGAGCGCGGCATTACTATAACGTCCGCCGCTACCACCTGCCATTGGAAAGGGCATCGCATAAATATCATCGACACTCCGGGTCATGTGGATTTTACCGTTGAAGTGGAAAGATCTCTTAGGGTTTTGGACGGCGCGGTTGCGGTTCTTACCGCTCGCGGCGGCGTCGAGCCACAAACCGAGACGGTGTGGCGTCAGGCGGAGAAATACAATGTTCCCCGTATGGCGTATATAAACAAAATGGATATTACCGGGGCGGATTTCTTCAACGTCATTAAGATGATGAAAGAACGCCTCAACGCAAACCCTGTGCCGGTGCAAATTCCTATCGGCGCGGAGGATAATTTTCAGGGAATTGTCGATCTTATCGACATGAAGGCGATTATCTATGAGGACGACCTCGGAAAAGTCGCCGATACCGTTGAAATTCCCGCTGATTTGAAGGCTACCGCCGAAGAGTACCGTGAAAGGATGCTCGAAGCCGCCTCCGAATTTGACGACGACTTAATGGAAAAATACTTGGGCGGCGAAGAGCTTACCAAGGAAGAAATTCAGGCGGCAATTCGTAAAGCTACCATAGCTTGTAAGATGTGCCCCGTAACCTGCGGCACAAGCTACAGGAACAAGGGCGTTCAGCCTATGCTTGACGCTGTTGTTGCTTATATGCCCGCGCCTACGGATATAGCGGCTATCGCCGGCGTAAATCCCGAAACGGATGCGGAGGACAGCCGTCCCGCAAGCGACGAGGAGCCTTTTGCGGCTCTCGCTTTTAAGGTTATGAGCGATCCTTACGTTGGTAAGCTTACGTTCTTTAGAGTGTATTCCGGCGTGCTTAAGTCCGGCTCTTATGTGTATAACTCCACGAAGGGCAAGAAAGAGCGTATCGGACGCATACTTCAAATGCACGCCAATAACCGAAAAGAGATAGACACGGTGTATAGCGGCGATATAGCTGCTGCGGTGGGATTGAAAGACACCACCACGGGCGACACGCTCTGCGCAGAGGATGCGCCGATTATCCTTGAGTCTATGGAATTTCCCGATCCCGTTATCTCCGTCGCTGTGGAACCTTCCACCAAGAACGATCAGGAGAAAATGGGCGTGGCTCTCCAGAAACTTGCGGAAGAAGATCCTACTTTCAAAGTCCGCACGGACGAAGAAACGGGACAGACCATCATCTCCGGCATGGGCGAGTTGCACTTGCAGATTATCGTAGACCGTATGCTTCGCGAATTTAAGGTTGACTGCAAAGTCGGCGAACCTCAGGTTGCGTATCGCGAGACCATTCGCAAGACCGTTGAAGCGGAAGGCAAGTTCGTTCGTCAGTCCGGCGGTCACGGTCAGTACGGTCACTGCTGGCTCAAGTTGGAGCCGCAGGAAGCCGGCGCAGGTTTTGCCTTCGAGAACAAAATCGTCGGCGGCGTAATCCCCAAGGAATACATCAAGCCTATCGAAGAAGGCGTAAAACAAGCTATGGAGAACGGCGTACTCGCGGGTTACTCCATGGTTGACATAAAAGCTACCGTGTACGACGGTTCGTTCCACGAGGTTGACTCCTCCGAGGCGGCCTTTAAGATTGCAGGTTCCATGGCGTTTAAGAACGGCGCTCAAAAGGCTAATCCCGTGCTTTTGGAGCCTTACGTCAAAGTGGAAGTCGTTGTGCCGGAAGAATATATGGGCGACGTTATCGGCGACTTAAACAGCCGTCGCGGTCGCATTGAAGGTATGGAGGCAAGAA
This sequence comes from Selenomonadaceae bacterium, assembly GCA_017529085.1. Lineage (GTDB taxonomy): Bacteria > Bacillota > Negativicutes > Selenomonadales > Selenomonadaceae > RGIG9201. The sequence continues at coordinate 4,411 of JAFXOC010000340.1, forward strand.
ACGGCGCGCAAGTCGTCAACGGTTATGTGCCTCTTTCGGAGATGTTCGGTTATTCCACCGACCTCCGTTCCAAAACTCAGGGTCGCGGGAACTATTCCATGGAAGTTTCTTACTATGACGAAGTTCCTAAGAATATAGCCGATCAGATTATCGCCAAGAATAAAGGCGAATAAGGGAGGAATTAAGTAATGGCAAAGGAAAAGTTTAATCGTAACAAACCCCACGTAAACATTGGTACTATCGGTCACGTTGACCATGGTAAGACAACTTTAACCGCGGCAATCACGAAAGTGCTTTCCGAAAAAGGTTTCGCAAAGTTCGAGGATTATGCGGACATTGATAAGGCGCCGGAAGAAAGAGAGCGTGGCATCACCATCAACACCGCTCACGTTGAGTACGAGACGGAGAACCGTCACTATGCTCACGTTGACT
>JAFXOC010000341.1 GCA_017529085.1 Selenomonadaceae bacterium
GAAATAAAAATAACCCCGTCATCAGAAAGCAAATTCCTAGCAAGACGCAAACGAGGGTACATCATATTCAGCCAGTCCGTATGAAAACGCCCGTTCGATTCCGTATTTGTGTCGATTTTATGCCCTTGCCCGTCCAATTGCCCCGTTACTCTTTTGTAATTTTCGATATTGTCCTTAAAATCGTCTTTATACACGAAATCCCCGCCGGTGTTGTATGGCGGGTCGATATATATCATCTTCACCTTGCCGTGGTAAGACTTTTGCAAAAGTTTCAGCACTTCTAAATTATCGCCCTCAATGTAAAGGTTTTCCGTTGTGTCCCAGTTTTTGCTCTCTTCCTTGCAAGGGCGAAGAGTGCCAAGAGAAGGCGTTTGCGAAAGTCTTAACGCTTTGCCTTTGCCGTTCCATTTAAATGAGTAGCGTTCTTCTTCATCGTCCACAAAATCGCCCAAAAGCTGACGAAGCACGTCAAAATCAATCTTGCCCTCTTCAAAGGCTTCGGGAAAGAGTTTTTGCATGGCTTTTATGTTTTCTTCGGTGATGTTTAGGGATTCGCCGGATATGTTTTTCATGGGTGACGCTCCTTTATCTGTTTAGCAAACGTAATAACTTTTTGTCAAATGTTGCAACTTCATAGCCTTCAATTTGGTTATATGCGTATAAGATACAATCAACAAAATCGAGATTGTTACTTGAGTATGTATCTAATGCTAAATTTAGCACATCATCCTCTTCACAATAAACCAATTCAGTAACTTTCTCAACATTATCGACAACATTTTGACGTTCCATAGAGTAAACTTTCCGAAGAACATAAACAACCTCGGCTATGACTTCTAATGTAATAATGGCATTATCCGATATTATATATTCTTCGGCAGTATCTGCCATTTCCTTGTTATCGTCCAATATATAGCGAAGAATTATGTTTGTATCAAGCATTACCATACTTTTCAACCACCGCCTGTTCCCACGCTTTGCTCTCTAATTCCATAATGTCCTCGATGCTTCTGCCGTCTTTTATTGCGTAGTCGGAAAGGCAACCGCGTAACCCTTTGATTTTTTTTATTCGTTCTTTTTCGCTAATCTTGGGTCTGGCAAATTTATGAAGCGAACCGCTTAATCTTTCTTTTTCTTCGTGACTTTCTTTTTTATTTTGATTTTTTTCGTTTGTGAAATTCTCCAAAACAGTTATAACTACCGTCTGATTTTTTTGAAGCGTTACTTTTTCCAATGGGCGAAAAGTTGCGCCGTCATAATATGCTTGCAATTCCAGCATAATATTTCACTCCCCTTTTAACAATTTTAGTTCGCGCTTAAATTTTTGTAATTTGACTCTCCTTTATATGTTTAGGCAAAAATAGATTCTTTTTTTACAACATGATTTTCCATTTTGTCGCGGAAATATTTTTCTATTTGCGCATCTGAAAGTTCGGGGCAATCTTCATCAAAGGTTATCGGATATTTTGCGGCAGTTTCGATTTCTTCGATTTCATCGGCTGTGAGAGATTGATTTTTAGGAATATAAGTTTTTATTAACATAATAAGCATTCCTTTCTTTATCAGTTGCTATTCGAGCAGAAATAATTCTTTTGGCATTGTTTCGTTCGGTATATACAACGAACACGATGTTTTTTACTTTCACTATAATGATATATCGATCTTCATACAAGCTATGTTCATCATCTGATATTATCATATGATGTTCGTCGTCAAATACTTTGACGGCAGTTTGAAAACTTATATGATGTTTTATTTGATTGATTTTATTTTTTTCATCATCCCATTCAAATATTCTGCCGTCTTTATTTATTATCATACCTCACTCTCCTTTTAACAATTCCAGTTCACGCTTTAATTTTTGTAATTTGACATTTATCTCCATTTTTCGGTTAAATTGAGTTTCATTCTTCATTTGATTGCGCAGTTTAGTGATTTCTTTTTTAATGTTTTTTAACCGTTCCAATGTTTCCCGCGCCGCATCGCCGGATAAATTTTGCCCCAAAATTCCCGCCTTTGCCAAGCGATTTTTACTTATAGCGTCAAACCACGCCTCATAGAGAACGCAGAAATTCGCCGTCAGCATTTTTTTAATAGACAGCGTTTCCCAAAAGCTATCGTTTTCAACGAGCCATTCGGTTGTTTCAGTTTCCGTCAAAGTCATACGACCTGCGTTTGCTTGATTTTGGCGCAACTTTCCGAGCCATAATTGGACTTTTTCGCCGCTCCTAAAGAAAATCAGCATTGGGTAAGGAATAGAGCGCATAACGACTTCAGCGAGACGATTGAGCTGCTTTTCGTTCCTCAATATTATCTCCAATACCTCTATTTCGGGATAATCGCGTTCTTCGTCGGAAAAAGGTTGAATAAATGTCGTTTCTGTTTTTAAGGCGTATCTCCAGTAAATTTTCTCCACATTATCAATGAAATTGTCAATTTCTCATACTCAATATGCCTTTCCATAACTTCGTCAGGGTCAAATAACGTAAACATAATATCGTGAACCTCCTTTTTTCGCTCCTCCAAATAATCTTTCAACACATTTTCTTTGGAGCAAATATAAATCGTCTTTTCTATCGCCGTTTGCGAATATCCGTAAAGTTTAACTTGTTCGTCATACACATGACAAAAATGGATATATTCCCTTTGCGGTTTGCTTTGATTTCTGTGGTTTTCAAATAATTGCCCCCTTTTTGTTCGGATTTTATGTAGATTATATCACGGCAAAATATGGGTTGCAAGGCGTTATTTCGTTGATTTTACCACATTTGGAGGTGTTTTTGAATATGTTTGTATTAGTGGCAAAGTAAATTTTAATTTTTAATTTTTTTAGGAGGAATACGCATTGAATTACGAAGAAAGATTAAACAAAGCCGTTGACTATGCCATAGAAACTCACTATGACATTTGGAACAGGCAACTTCATTTTACATTTAAAATCAAAATTTGTCCCACTATTTACAATTATGTCCCAAAATGTTACACTAAGTATGATAAGATTGCAAATATCATACAAGGGGGCATCTATATGAAAAAAGGGGATATTATTGACTTAATTCGATACCATGCCGAAGAAAATGACATCGGATTCAGAAACGTAGCCTATAGATTAGCGGATGATTTTTACAAAAATGGCGACGCAACCTTATCGGAATATATTATGGCGTTGTTGTCGGATTACAACGTTTTAACTCCTCAAGATTATGCGGAAGAATACAAGTCGGAATATCTTGAAAAACTATCCGGCAGAGAAGATATGCTGTTTTTGCCAAACGTCATTATGCAAGACCTTTATGGCATTGTACACGCGGTTGCACATAATGTCGGAGTTCACAAATTTTTATTTCAAGGCGCACCCGGCACCGGAAAAACAGAGGCCGTCAAACAGTTAGGGAGAATTTTAAATCGTGAAATATACATGGTCAATTTCACAAAGATTGTAGACAGTAGGTTAGGACAGACCCAAAAGAATTTGGCGGCCGTTTTTCGGGAAATTGATAAATTCCCAACACCGGATCGATTATTAATTATGTTTGACGAAATAGATGCGATTGCGCTTGATAGAACCAGTCATAACGATTTGCGAGAAATGGGAAGAACAACTTCGGAATTATTAAAGTTGCTGGAACGAATGAACGAAAACATAGTCTTAGTCGCTACTACGAATTTGTTTTCGTATTTTGACAAAGCATTGATCCGTAGATTTGATTCTGTCATTGATTTTAACCGTTATTCGGAAGAAGACTTATTATCCGTGGCAGAAAAATTTTTGGATGTATACCTGCGCAAGATGAAAATGCAAAATCGCGATATTCGACTGTTTCGTAAAATTTTACGATTAGGTCATCCTATACCTTATCCGGGAGATTTAAAAAACATAATAAAATCTGCGCTTGCATTTAGCGATCCCGATAATCCCAATGATTATTTTCAAAGGCTATACGCTGCTGTTTGCTACCATGATGCAAAAGAGCTTACATCTTTGAAAAATCAGGGATTTACAACCCGCGAAATTGAAAAATTGACAAACACATCCAAAAGCACTGTATCTAGGAAACTAAATCAGGGGGGCGATTCAAATGCATAATATATTGAGGTTAAAAAAGACGTTCCAATCAAAAAAAAGCAGCTTCCACCCCGTTTTCCCCAGCCTTCCCACAAACAGTTTCGTCGAAAGTCGGCATTTAAAAAAACTTATACGTCAGCTTGAAGATATACTGGCGTATTGGAAGACAGACACAAGGATTGGCGGTGCATTGGTCAGCGTTCGTTACACTCGTATTGTCGCAAAAAGCAACCGTATACGCGCACTTCTGGTTAATCCGACGAAGTCCATAAGAGGCGCTCGTTTTGAGCAAACAGAAGATAAATCAAAGTACCGTCATGTTTTTACCCATTTCGTATCACTAGAGGATATCGAAAAAACTATTTTTCTGTTGCAAACGGTTGATAAAATCGTAAGCGAACAATATCAAGGTAAAATTTCTGATAAAGATATTGAGCAAATTAACAAAACAGAATGGAGAACGACTACGCAAATATCCAAAAGCAATTTCGTGCAAACGATACGCGACGCATATTATGTGGAGAGATTTGATATTGATCGGATGAAAAAAGATATTTACGAAGAATCTGTTATTACGATTTATCGCACCAACAAAGACACAAAGCAACTCTTATCCGATTTTGGAATCAATATTTACGATGATCGTATTATAAACGGAACAACTCTTCGTTTATTTCCCGCAGAAATAAAGAAATTACAAGATCAGGCCTCATACCTTATCGCTATGAGCGTCACGGATTTTAATAAAATTTCGTTTGAAGATATCGAAGCTGAAATAGGCGAATCCCAAAGGGACGAAATAATCCCAAAACCTTATCGAGAGCCAATTATCGGCGTGTTTGATACGCCTTTTAACGAATCCGTATATTTCAACGAATGGGTAGAGTATCATAATATGCTGGGCGAAATTCCGGTACGAGACGAAGATTATCGACACGGAACCGCTGTAAGTTCAATATTGGTTGACGGCCCAAAGGGAAATCCGTCATTAGACGATGGATGTGGAAGGTTTAGGGTTCGACATTTTGGTGTTGCAACCAAACGAGGATTTAGCGCATTCACTCTTTTAAGGCAATTAGAACAGGTCATAGCCGAAAATACCGATATAAAAGTGTGGAATCTTTCATTGGGTTCCGTATTAGAAATAAACGATAATTTTATATCTCCGGTAGCGGCAGAATTGGATCGATTGCAAAACGAATACGATGTCGTGTTTGTTGTAGCAGGAACAAATCGTCCGAAATCCGAGACGAAAAAAAATATGCGGATAGGTTCTCCCGCAGATTCATTAAATTCTATCGTGGTTAATTCCGTTGATTTTAAAGTAAAGCCAGCTTCGTATACAAGAGTTGGACCTGTGTTGTCCTTTTTTCATAAACCGGATCTGAGTTATTACGGTGGCGACGGCAACAAAATCTCAGATAAAATATGCGTATGCTCCGATAATATGGGGGCTTCCTATGAAGCCGGAACTTCCTTTGCAGCTCCTTGGATTGCCAGAAAGCTGGCATATTTGATTTATATCGTGGGTATAAACCGAGAAGCGGCGAAAGCGCTTTTAATTGACAGCGCAGCGGGATGGAAAAACGAAATTTCGAATCGCACGGGATATGGAGTTGTCCCGTGTCACATTGGAGATATTATTAAAACAAAAAATGACGAGATTCGTTTTTTCATTACAGGCAATATCAACGAATATGAGACATACGACTACAGTTTGCCTGTACCTGTAGTTAAGGGTAAGCATCCATTTTTTGCCCGCGCAACTTTGGTATATTTCCCATGTTGCAATCGTGATCAAGGAGTAGATTATACTTGTACGGAAATGGACTTTAAATTTGGACGTGTTACGCAAACAAACGGAAAAATTCAAATAAAAGATATAAAGCGCAATCGTCAAGCGGATGAAGGCTTACAGGTTATTTACGAGCAAGATGCTCGCAACGATTACAGAAAATGGGACAATGTGAAACATTTTCTGGATAAAATCACGCCGCGCACACGCGAACGCCAAGCGTATAATGCCGGCATGTGGGGAATAAATATAAAGATGAAAGAACGAACCGACGAGAAAAAGGGCGTTGGGTTGGCATTTGGAATTGTAGTTACCTTGAAAGAAATGCATCAAGTGGATCGATACGATGATTTTCTTAAACTTTGTCAAAGCAACGGTTGGTTTGTTCAATCTATCGATGCAAAAGCAAGTTTGGATATTTACTTGCGTCAAGAGGAAAATATTCAATTTGAATAGATTGTCAATTAACCGAAAAACACAGGGTTTGCACTAAGGATATGAAGGGCATAATAGAATCCTTGCCAAAGGATAAACGTTTGGTATATGACTACGATTTGTTGGAAGGAAAATATCTGGGGTTTTATCGCAAAAATGTGGGTGAGTATGTCAACATTGAACCATTGCGGCAGATTGTAAGCAATCGTCCCGCGTTAATGCTATGCTCGGGGAAAACCTTGGTTGATGGAGGGGAGGCTCTCTTGTGAAGCTGTAGTGCCTCCCCTGAAAGGGGAGGGGGACCGCGAAGCGGTGGAGAGGTCGACCATGAACGGCGCTAATTTACCTTTTGGGTTGCAACTGCGAACAGTAACGAACGGTAACCTACAATCTGAAATTTTTTAAAATTATGATTTATTTTTTTGATATTTTCGGTTATAATAAAAAAAATTGACGAATATTCGCAACGACTATAGGACAAATTATCTAAAAAATTTTGCTTGCATTAAATCCCTCTTATGATATAATGATATGAGGATAATTTTTTACGGTCAACGACAAGAGATTTTGTATTTTTGTTCGCAGCCCTAAAGGCGGAGAACTAAAGATAAGTACAAATATTTTTTCGTTTACAACATTTAAATTTAAGAGAGGTGAGAAGGATGAGAACTTCAAATGATGGTGAGGTAGCGGTTTTGACGCGCGAGCTCATGAAGGTTTTTTTTGAAAAGAACGATTTGTTTTCCTTCGCGCTTCGATTTGCGGACGACGTGGTATATGCGAGCGCCGGACATTGCCCGCCTGTCCACGGAAAAGACGGGGTTACCAGGGCATTTAAATCGGCTGTGCCTGTTCCGTGCGCGATTGAAAGCGAAACCTGCGAAGAAAAAATTCTGGACGAAAAGTACGCCGTAGCTTTTTACCAAGCGGAACTTACTTTAGATAAGATGAGAAAACGCATAAAATCAAATCTGGTCTATCGTAAGAACAGCGAAGGTTCGTGGGAAATCATAGCTTTGTCTTTTTCGATTCCGTCACTAAAGCTTAGCTCCAATATTTTCCCCATAGAGCGCAAAATGCTTCGCAGCGAAAAGCAAAAAGAACGGGAAGAAATGCTTATAGAATTTCTCCTTGAAGGACTTAGCAACAAAGAGATTGCAAAGAGATTTTCTCTTGCGGAAATCACAATAAAAAAAGCGCTTTCTAAGATTTACCAACGTTACGAGGTAAAAAACCGCGTTGAGCTTTTAAAGAAAATATCATCATAGAAAACAAGGGCGAATTGAATTTATCAAAACGCCCTTATTTTGTCGGCATCTCTAAAAACTTATTTTAATAGCTCCCCGCCCCGAAGGGGCGGGGAGCTATGAGAAAAATCAAGCGGTTTTTGAGGTCGCCTTATATTTTTTCTCTTATTTTGCGTAACATGCAGGAATTTACAAGAATTTTGGAGAATATACGTTTATGAGTGTTTTTCAAAAGAAAGCGGGGATATTGATGAACGAAAAAGAACTTACCTCCTTGGTGGAAGCGAAAATGAAAGAGGCGTATGACTCAGCCGAGCATCCCAAGAAGTTTTTTCTCACAGAAAACGGCAGAGGTGTAGTTGACGGCGGCGAAATGTATAATGCGTTGCTCTCAGATATGATGGAGATTATGAAAAAAACCTTAGTAGGGGTTATGAAAGAGTGCAAGAAATAACAAAAAGCCTTCGCGGTTGCGGAGGCTTTTTGTGTTTCAAATAATTTCGATTTGACAAATATGCCTCATATATACTAAAATACAAAAAGCGCATATTTCGCGTAAAATATATCGAATAAAGGTGATATTATGGTTATAATAATGAATCCGGAGGCTAGCGAGAAGAATATCGAAGACGTTATTTCAGCCGTTAAAACTTCCGGGCTTGACGCTAAGGTTATGGAAGGCAGTCAACAGAAAATTATCGGCGTTATAGGCGATAAGACTCGTTTGGCCGCTGTTCCGATTGACGCTATGGACGGCGTTGAAAAAAGCGTCGCCATATCGAAAAGCTATAAGCTGGCAAGCCGCGAGTTTCACCCTCAAAACAGCGTAATAGACGTTGACGGCGTGAAAATCGGCGACGGTCATCCCGTGGTTATGGCGGGACCTTGCGCGGTGGAGTCATTAGAACAGCTTCTTGAAATAGCGGAAGTTATAAAAAAGGGCGGCGCTGAATTTTTACGCGGCGGCGCTTATAAACCCCGCACTTCCCCTTATTCATTCCAAGGCTTAGAGGAAAAAGGTCTTGAGTTTCTTCAAATAGCGAAGGAGCGCACCGGCTTAAAAATCGTCACGGAAATAACCGTGGTAGAAGCATTGGATAAAGTTTCTCAATACGCGGATATGCTTCAAATAGGCGCGCGGAATATGCAAAATTTCGGCTTGTTAAAAGAAGTGGGCAAATGCGGCAAACCCGTACTCCTAAAAAGAGGTCTCGCCGCAACCGTCGACGAATGGTTAAACGCCGCCGAATACATCATGAGCGAAGGCAATTCTAACGTGGTGCTTTGCGAACGCGGCATTCGCACATACGAAACATATACCAGAAACACGCTTGACATTTCAGCCGTCGCCGCCGTGAAACATCTTTCGCATTTGCCGATAATAGTAGATCCAAGCCACGGCACCGGCAAATGGCGCATGGTGAAACCCATGGCGTTCGCCGCGATAGCCTCAGGCGCGGACGGGCTTATGATGGAAGTCCATACCAACCCCGCAAAAGCTCTCTCTGACGGTCCGCAATCCTTAACTCCCGAACACTACCAAAACATAATGGACGGCATAAACAAACTTTCGGGGTTCATGAAAAACGAAGGCTTGCTCAGGTGATGCCGCTCAATATCTCTTTCTTCACCTTCTCCGACCCAAAAACCTCATCGTAAAACCCAATCGAATTTTTGTACCTTGCCTCAAACTTCTTCTTCCCAACGGTAAAAAATTCCGTTAAAACTTCGTATCTTAACAACAGCGCCTCAATAAAATCCTGCGGCGCTGTACTTTTTGCCCTAAGCATCAAATCTACCGCGTTTTGCCTACTTTTTCCCTGATTTTTCCATTTGGGGCTTAATTTATAATAATTCTCAATAGCTTCGCTATAACGCTTCTCACTCTCTAAAATCTTGCCGCGCAGATAATATACGGTTTCATCGTTTGGCAGGATCTCTTCATATATTCTGAGCGCCAGCTTATATTGCCCATAATCTATGGCATCCCTTGCCACCGCCATTTTTTCCTCAGTGGTTATTTCGCTTGAAATCAGATTTTTTACGTATGAAATAAAGTTTCCGGAAAAACCCGTTTTTTCGCCGTATAAATCTTCGCATTCCTCTATAATCTTATCTTTCGCAGCCTTTTTAAACAGCGCCGAAAGCGACTCGTCTTCTTCTATCAACTCGTCGTAAATCAGGAGGATATTTGAAGACCTCGTCACCCCCACATAAAAATACTTTAGCGCCAGCTGAAAATCTTCGCCCGCGTCTTTCATCAGATTATACGCCAAAACCGCAGGGTATTCCATGCCTTTACATTCCACAACGTCCGCCGCAAATTCGTTGTCCGCCTCTTTGTTTGCCGTAATAAGCTGTAGATCCGCCGCAGAAATTCCCTTTAATATCTTTTCAACGGCTTTTTTGTTTTTCTTGTTGGCGCGAATCCAGATAGGCTTTACCCCTTCCCTTTGCAACACCGGCGATTCTATCTCCATAAGCTCGCTCTGTTTCAAGGAAAGGGAGTTGTTATCCCTGAAAAATGTTATCAAGGCGTTCTGAAAAGCTATTACTTTTTTGGTAGACCTAAAATTGCAGTTTAAATACCTGGCTCTAAGCCCGTCTTCGTTTACGTTTCTCCCCCAAGCCTTGTCAAGCTTGTTTGCAAGGGTACGCAAACTTCCCTCTTTGAACCAAACGGGCTGCACCATTTGGCAGCGATCCGAGGCAAAAACCCTAGACTCTGCCTTCGTTAAGACAAGCAAAATCGCCAATGTTTGCTTTTGCGTCAAATCTTGACATTCATCCAAAAAAAACGCTTTGTATTCCGGCGCGACAATATCGGACTCTATCAGCATTTCGGCTGCGTCGTTGTCGTCAAAGTACTTGTAAAGCGTCAAGCTGTTCTTATATTTCTCGTACACCTCAAGCACGGCTTTATAAGGCAAGTAACGTTTCTCCCCGTACAGCTCGTGAAGTTTGGCGTATTCGTCTTCGCTTATAATCTTCGGCAACTTAACCTTATCTTTCAAATTCAAGTCAAAAGGCAACGCTCCGCGCAAAAAACCGTGAATTTCTCGCCAATACGCAGAGCAATCCCTCATATTTCCCTTTATCTTCTTAACCCAAAAGTTTTTGAAAAAGTCAAAACTCTCCTTGGAAGTCAAAAAAGAATAATCCGCCAACTCAGGATAGGCTTTTTCCAAATACTCGGCAAAGAAATCCCCTACAGCCATTATTTTTAAATTCGACTTAGAGGTTTTCTTCAGCTCGATTTCAAATTCGTCGTAAAGCGAATAAGCGAGATTTTCACTCATAGTGAGGTATAACGCGTCGTTATCCTCTTTTTGCGTCTCCTCCGCAATCCACTTCATGCCGATAAGCGATTTCCCCGCTCCGGCGTTGCCCACAACGGACAAATTCAAGCTCTCGAACCTATTTGTCAAAATCTCCTCTTGAGCGTCCGACAATATATAGTGTTCGGGAAGCGTCAAATATTTCGCGAGGGTAAGATTTTCCTCCGAATTAAATTCGCTTAAAAGTTTCTTAAACTCGTTTAAAGTATAATAAACCAAACCCGCCCGCTTTTCCTGAAACCTGTCTATATCTTTTATCTGTCTGTCATGGTTGCTTAATTTCACGCAGGTCAGTATATTTTTTCCCAATACGAACGAAAACCTGCGTTTACGGAAGCGGTATTTAATAGCCGTTTTATTGCCTTCGCGCCGCAAAAACTTAACGCTTTTTCCCGCCGCCCGTATTTCGCCGTTTATGATTCTTTCTATATACTCTAATTTTTTCAACATGGTTTTCACAAAACTTGTGGTATCGTTCTGCGAAACCTCCGTTAATATGCGTTTATCAAGTTGCACGCCTAAAATTTTCTTCATAGTCTTTTCCTTGGGGCGTCGCCCAATACCTTTTATACCTCGTTTTTTACTTGTTAAAGGTGCCTCACTTAGCCTCGTCGTATCCGCTTTGAGTACATTTCAAACCCTCGCCTTTTGTGGAATATTTACGTTTATTATACGGTACATTGCTATAAAAAACAAGGCGGAATAAAAAGCCGTACATATAAAAGTTTATTGTTACTATTCACGGGTTAGGAGTAAAATTGTATGAAGCAAAATAACAATACACCCAAATGTATAAAAATTCGCGGCGCAAGGGTGCATAATCTCAAAAACATAAATGTTGATATACCTCTCGGTAAAATAGTTGGCATTTGCGGCGTGTCCGGCTCCGGCAAATCCTCGCTCGCGCTTGGCGTACTATATTCGGAAGGCTCTAGGCGTTATTTGGATTCTCTTTCCACTTATACGAGAAGACGGATGACTTTTTCGGCTAAAGCAGATGTGGACGAAGTGTTATATGTCCCCGCAGCCCTCGCCTTGCGCCAAAGACCCGGCGTACCCGGTATTCGTTCTACTTTTGGCACGGGAACGGAACTTTTGAACAGTTTGCGGCTTATGTTCTCAAGGCTCGCCAATCATCGTTGCCCAAACGGACACTATCTCCCGCCGACGCTTTCGGTGGCGGCGGAACAGGAACTTATCTGCCCGAAATGCGGCGAACATTTCTACGGTCCCGGCGCTGAGGAATTGGCGTTTAACAGCCAAGGCGCTTGCGAACATTGCGGCGGCGCGGGAACTGTGCGAACCGTTGACGAATCCACGCTTGTCCCCGATGAATCTCTGACGATAGACGAAGGGGCTGTGCTTCCTTGGCAAACCCTTATGTGGTCGTTGATGAAAGATATAGCCAGAGAATTAGGCGTGCGGACGAATGTGCCTTTTCGAGAATTGACACAGAAGGAACGCGACATCGTTTTTCGCGGCGATGCCGTAAAACATCACATGATTTACCAAAACAAAACCAGCGGCGCAGCGGGAGAGATGGATTTTACATACTTCAACGCCGTCTACACCGTAGAAAACGCCCTCGCCAAAGTCAAGGACGAGAAGGGCATGAAACGTGTGGAGAAATTTTTAAAAGAAGAAGTTTGTCCCAAATGCAATGGTACAAGGCTGTCTGAAGCCGCAAGGTTTCCGCTTGTTCGCGGTAGTTCTCTTGCCGAGGCCACACAAATGACCTTGACGGCTCTATCGGATTGGGTTGCCGGTGTTCCCGATTCTCTGCCAAAGGAAATGCGCGCTATGGCGAAAAGTATTTGCGAATCCTTTGATATTGTTGCAAAACGGCTTATGGATTTAGGGCTTGGCTATCTTACTCTTGACCGCGCTTCCTCCACTCTTTCTACCGGCGAACGTCAGCGTATGCAGCTTGCCCGCGCGGTACGAAATCGTACAACGGGGGTGCTCTATGTGTTGGACGAGCCGTCTATCGGTCTGCATCCCTCAAATATAGTAGGACTAAAGGGAGTTATGCGAGATCTTATCGCGGACGGGAACTCTATCCTTCTTGTTGACCACGAAACAGAAATTCTGAAAGAAGCGGACTGGATTATCGAGATGGGGCAGGGAGCGGGAGCAAACGGCGGTGCTGTTATTGCCGAAGGTACAACGGAAAGCATAAAAAAGAATAGTAATTCGCTGATTGCTCCGTTTTTGTCAAATACGGCGAATGTATCCGTAAGAAATCCGACCTCTTGGAAAGAAATGTTTGACGACGGAAAAATTCACATGGAAACAACGGCTATTCACACGGTTAAGCCTCTCATTGTGGATATTCCCAAAGGAAAATTAACCGTCGTCACGGGCGTATCCGGCTCGGGCAAGACTACGCTTATTTTGGAGAGCCTTGTGCCGGGACTTGAGGCGTATATTGCCAAAATTTCTTTGCCCAAGCATATTCTATCAATTCAAGCGGAAAACATAAAGCACGTCAAGTTGATAGACGCTACCCCTATTGGCATAAATATTCGCTCTACGGTTGCCACTTACGCCAACGTCCACGATGAACTCAGGAAAATCTACGCCCGTTCTGCCGTAGCCAAAGCAAAAGGTTACAAAGCGGGAGATTTTTCGTACAACACGGGAAAACTTCGCTGTCCGACTTGCGATGGGACGGGCGCAATCAGTCTTGACGTGCAATTTCTCCCGGACGTTGATATTACCTGTCCGGATTGTCATGGTTCTCGTTACGGAAAAGAGGCTTACGGCTTAAAATACGCCAATAAAACCGGACAATCTTGTTCTTTGCCGGAACTTATGGATATGGACATAAATACGGCGTTAGAATTTTGCAAAGATATGAAAAACGTACATCAACGTCTTTTAGTATTGCAAAGTTTAGGACTAGGTTATCTGACACTTGGCGAGGAAACGCCGGGATTATCTGGCGGAGAGGCGCAACGATTGAAATTAGCAAGCGAAATGGGGCGCGCTCAAAATGATTCAGTATTTGTATTTGACGAGCCGACTATAGGCTTGCACCCTCTTGACGTACAGTCGCTTCTCAAAGTCTTTGTGTCGCTTATGGAACAAGGAGCGACCGTCATAGTAATCGAGCATGATTTAGACGTAATAAGAAACGCCGATTATATCATAGATATGGGTCCATACGGAGGCGAAGCGGGCGGGAAAATTGTGGCAATGGGTACGCCGAAAATGGTAAGTGAAAATGAGGAAAGTATAACGGGAAAATTTATTAGAAAATACTATGAAATTTGAGTTGCATAAAAAAGCTTGTTTTTGACAGTTACTATTCACGAGTAATACAACACGGTGATGCGAAAGGCGAATTAGTGCCGTTCACAGATGACCCCGCCACCGCTTCGCGGTGGCGGGGTGGCAATGTTGCCTCGGGCGCGTACCGGTTATAGGAGATAAAAGTGTACCCGTGAATAGTTACAATAAATCAAGGCAGACAAAACAAAAAGCACGGAAAAGATTGACAGGACTATTGCCCTAATAATCTTCTCCGTGCTATTCGTTTTGGAAATGATGCTGTTAAAAGCGTGTATAAATTACCATTTCCAATCTTTTTCCGTCATATAGTGCTGAGTAACTTCCATTGCGTGCTGACGCGCCTCTTCCTGCGTGATTTCTTGACCGTCAAGATAATATCTGTTGCTTTTGCCGAAACCGCCGCAAGCGAAATACACAACCGCTTTTATTCCGACTGTCGCCCAACCTTTTTCAATTTCCGCATTATGAATTCCAAATGACCACGCAATACGTTCCGGGCCGTAACGGTTTGTCGAGCCGTTCAAGCTGTTAAGAAAGCGACTGTCGTTTGACGTTTGCTCCGCATTGCCGCCCACCACTTGTTCAAGTTCTTCATCACTCAACTTTTTAAGTTCAGTATTGATTTTTTTGAGAATTTCTTCGCGGTTTGCCATTTTTAACATTTCCTTGATTTCACACTACCTAAAGGCTCTTATTTTTTCTTCCTGTACTTTATACTCCGTAAAACGAAAAATGTTGCATGATTTTTGAAAAAATATTCAGAATGTAGTTTCTTAACTTCGATTACAAATAAAAAAGGAAATACCTCAAAAATTTTTTACAGTTTTTTCATTAAAATCCTCCCCATTAGTAAAAGGTTTTTCAGTAGATTTTGTCGAATTTTTTACTTAATATAAAACGCAAAATAGAAGAACCACGTATTGCACGAACGATTATTTTACTGTCTCTGCGTGAACCTGCATCTGATTCGGAGGGTAATTATGGCTACAAACAGCGCAAATATCGGTTTTGAAAAACAAATATGGGACGCCGCCTGTGTCCTTTGGGGGCATATTCCCGCCGCCGATTATCGTAAAGTCATCGTAGGGTTGATTTTCCTGCGTTACATTGGAAACGCATTTGAAAAACGATATAACGAATTGGTAGCGGAAGGCGACGGCTTTGAGGACGACCCCGACGCTTACGAAGAAGATAATATTTTCTTTGTGCCGGAAAAGGCGCGGTGGCAGACTATTTCTGCGGCGGCTCATACGCCTGAAATCGGAACTGTTATTGACGACGCTATGCGGGCGATTGAAGCGGACAACAAAAAATTAAAAAATGTACTTCCCAAAAACTATGCCAGCCCCGACCTCGACAAACGCGTTCTTGGCGATGTGGTGGATTTATTCACCAATATGGATATGAGTGATACCGAAGAAAACAAAGACCTTCTCGGCAGAACATACGAATACTGCATCGCTCAATTTGCCGCTTACGAAGGCGTAAAGGGCGGCGAATTTTACACCCCCGCAAGCATTGTAAAAACTATCGTTGCGGTGCTAAAACCCTTTTCAAATTGCAGAGTATATGACCCATGCTGCGGCTCGGGCGGAATGTTCGTACAGAGCGCGAAATTTATCGCAGCGCACAGCGGTAAACGAGGCGCGATTTCCGTATATGGTCAAGAATCAAATGCGGACACTTGGAAAATGGCGAAAATGAATCTCGCCATTCGCGGTATTGACGCTAATTTGGGCGAATATCAAGCCGATACTTTTTTTAACGACCTCCACCCTATGCTTAAAGCTGATTTTATAATGGCAAATCCTCCCTTTAATCTTTCTAATTGGGGACAAGACAAATTAAAAGACGATAAACGCTGGAAATACGGCGCACCTCCTGCAGGAAACGCTAACTACGCATGGATAGAGCACATGATTCATCATCTCGCGCCTAACGGAAAAATCGGTTTAGTGCTCGCCAATGGCGCGCTTTCCACTCAATCCGGCGGCGAAGGTGAAATTCGCAAGCGCATAATAGAAGACGACCTTATAGAAGGCATTATCGCCATGCCGACGCAACTTTTTTACAGCGTCACCATTCCCGTGACTCTCTGGTTTATCACGAAAAACAAGAAACAAAAAGGCAAGACGTTATTTATAGACGCTCGAAAAATGGGTTACATGGTAGACAGAAAACACCGTGATTTTACGGACGAAGATATAGCGAAACTTGCCGATACATTTACAAAGTTTCAAGACGGTAAATTGGAAGATGTCAAAGGCTTTTGTGCCGTAGCTGATATTGCGACTATTGCAAAGCAAGATTATATTCTGACTCCGGGGCGTTATGTGGGTATTGAGGAGCAAGAAGACGACGGAGAGCCGTTTGAGGAAAAAATGAAGCGGCTTACGGGAGAGCTTTCCGGATTATTTGAGAAGTCCCACGAGTTGGAGGATAGGATTCGTAAGAATTTAGGATCGATTGGGTATGAAATTTTATAAACATATTCATAATTTATAGAGGGTGTAGCAAGATGAATTTATCACAAGAAGAAGCTAACGCTTTAATTGCCATAGAAAAATATTTGAAAAACTACAGTATTGTTATTCCTTCGCAGGGAGCAGAAAACAAATATGATATTTACGATAGCGCGGGGGATCAAAATTATTATGCCGCAATGTTTCGCGGTCGTATAAATCCGCTTAAATCCTACTATAAACTCATCTACAGAGGAAATATAAGACTAATACGAGTCGATATTGGCTATAGTGGGACGCATACAAATCCGGACGGAACAGTTTTTCCAGCGGGTGTACCGCATATTCACCTTTTTGACGAAGTACATCACGATAAAATCGCCTATCCTTTACCCGAAATCTTCAATAATACAGATGATTTAGCCGAAACTCTTCGGACTTTTCTTTCATATTCGAATGTACTCAATGTGGATGAAATTGAAATCATTCAACAAGGAGGGCTTTTTGATGAGTAATCAATTAGACTTTGCAAACTTGTATTATGATTGGCTGCGAGATAATACCGCAACTCAAAACTTAGCTAACGGTTGGACAGAAATTGCCACACCTTTTTTAGACAGACATAACGATGGTTTAATCATATATGTAAAAAAGAATGGCGATAAAATTATGCTTTCCGATGATGGGTACATATTGAATGATTTATCGTCAGATGGAGTATCCTTAACAGGAAAAGCGAAACAACGAATTTTAAATGAGTTCCTTAATTCTTACGGTGTGGAAAATAATCATGGCGAACTCACGATATTGGCTACTTTGGATAATTTTGCCCTTAAAAAACATATGTTTATACAAGCTATATTAGCAGTAAATGATATGTTTCTTTTAAATTCGAATACAGTAAAATCTATTTTTTTGGAAGATGTTTCAAGCTTTTTTGATAAACACAATTTATTAAATACCCCAAATGTCACAGTTAGGGGGAAAAGCGGATTCGATTATAAGATTGATTTTATCATTCCGGCTTCAAAAAAGAATAATAAATCGGAAAGAATAATCAAAGCTATTAACTCTCCAAGAACTGATTTTATACAAAGAACGTTATTTTTGTGGGAAGATATAAAAAAGGTTCGTAATAATGATACTCAGTTAGTTGTTTTTCTAAATGATAAAAAGACTTTTGATGATAAATTAGTAACAGTCTTAAATACGTATAATGCAATGCCAATTTTATGGTCGAAAAGGGATAGTTATATTCGCGAATTATCTGTTGCGTAAAGTTGAGAATTTAAAAGACGCAATTTTACGTAAGAATTTAGGAGCGATTGGGTATGAAATTTGATGTTACAGATTATCAATTTAGCGATTTAGCCACTTTCAGTTATGGTAAAATGCCAAAAAAATCCAAAATAAAGGCTAATGGAAAGTATCCGATTTATAGTGGCTATCGTTATCTTGGATATTATGATGAATACAATATTGAACCTAGACAGTTAATAGTTGTAGCTAGAGGCGTTGGTGGAACAGGCGATGTTAAAATCACGACAGAAAAATGTTATCTTACAAATCTGTCAATTGCCGTTAAAATTACAGAAACTGAAAAAGTCTTACCAGAATATCTCTACTATTTATTTAAATTAAACAACTTGAGGTATTTGGACTCTGGTTCAGCACAATCTCAAATCACTATAAACGATTTGGGGAAAGTACACATTGATTTACCAAGTATAAATTGGCAAAAGAAAATTGTTAATCTACTCCTTACTATTGACGACAAAATCGCCACCAACACAGCGATAAACAAGAATTTAGAGGATATGCTCCAAGCGGTTTATCAGAATATGTTTTCATCAGAGCCACAAAATATGCTTGCAGAAATCTGCTCATATTCAAAAGACCGTGTACCTGTTAGTGAATTGACCGTTGATGATTATTATAGCACAGAGAATATGCTTCCGCAAAAAGCAGGAGCAACCACTGCTACCAATTTACCCGCGACATCACAAGTAATCAAATGCCATGTTGGTGATGTACTCGTCTCAAATATACGACCCTATTTTAAGAAAATCTTGTATTGCTATCGTGACTGTGGCTGTTCAAATGATGTATTGTGCTTTACGCCAAAATCTAAAAATATGACAGCGTTTCTATATGCTACGTTATACGCAGATCGTTTTTTCGACTTCATGGCTCTAGGGGCAAAGGGAACGAAAATGCCACGGGGGGACAAACAGCAAATCATGACACATCCCATAGTATTGCCTTCAGAAAAAGAACTGGACTCTTTTAATTCGATAGCTTTTCCCTTAATGCAAAATATTTACAACAACACATCTGAGAATGCTCGTCTATCTTCCTTACGCGACACCATTCTCCCTCGCCTTATGTTCGGCGAAATTGATGTGTCGAACGTTGAAGTCTAGTTCGCTAAATTCTTGTTTATGAAAGGGGGTGTATATTCAATGGGAAATAATAGTACATCGATAAGTAGAGTCTTTACAAAGAAAGTATTTGCTGACTTGCTGAACACGGGAAGAAACGAAATATATGACTATGTTGTTCAACATTATATTGGTGATTATAAAGGCAAAACAAATAGAGAACTCATCAGTAATATCTATTCACGTATGGAGAAATCATATCGAAACGAATATTTCTACATGAATACACTCCTAAATAAATTGTTGATAGGGGTTCATAATGTTAATACCACAACGGCACTTTCACAATTACGCATAGCAAATCACATTGCGGATTTTGTAATGATAAATGGTGAAGGACGTGTCTACGAGATAAAATCAGAGCAGGATAATTTCAATCGATTGAATGAACAATTAGCAGACTATTTCACAGCGTTTAGCTTAGTTTCTGTTTTAATTTCAGAAAAGGAGCGTGAACATGTAGAATGTCAACTAAAAAAATTAGGGACTATGGGAAAATCAGTTGGCATATATGTGTTGACAGGAAATAATACTATTAGTAGGAAATATGTTCGCCATCCTAGAGAATTCCATGATAAATTGGATGCTAGGTGCCTTTTCACCATTTTACGTAAAACGGAGTACCAAAATGTTTTACAAAGATATTTTGGTACTCTTCCCCAAGTTGCTCCAGCATTTTATTTCAAGGAATGTCTTTCTATGTTCCAAGAAATTCCGATTTTAGAATCACAAAAATTAGTAATGGAAGAGCTCAAAAAAAGAAACCATATAAAGAAGGAATTCTTTGATACAGTTCCTTCGGAATTGAAGTATATTATCTATTTTTATAGAGTATCAAAAGATGAAAAAACTCTCAATCAATTTTTGAATAGAACTTATGGAGGCTGGTAGTATGTATTTCCCCTATTTACGTGGAAGACAGTATGACCTTTTAGCTCTGAAGGAACTTGCTCAGGGTAAAATGATTTCCCCAAAAATTTTGCCTGTGGTGGAGCCTGTGAAAATAAGTTCAACACTAAGTGGGACTATAAAAGTGTACAAGTCAAGCAAATTACAAATGGCACTGATATTAAATCCTATGGTTGAAGATTTGTCGGAGGAAGACACATCGTCCCTTCAACAGTTATTAGATGAAACTATTATTCCTGCAATCATAATGAATGAAGACGCAGAACGTATCATTCGGGATTTAGAAAAACACGATGTTCAACGTTCTAATGTATTAGTAATATTAAATAGTCGTGACTATGTAGCAGAATATAAAAGAATGTATGGGGACAGCGGAGCTATCTATACTTTGTTTCCATATGAACGCTCAATAAGACGAGCAGTAACTCAAAAAAAAGTGCTGTTTGAGGATAAATTCAATAAATTAAATAAAAATGCAGATTACGCAAAAAATACGGATGAGTTTTTTTCTGAGGATCATCTATTCTATTTGGAAGAAGGTTATACTGGGTTCGGCGATTATTCTATCATTGGAGAGAGCTACGATGTGAGCGGTTTTGCTCCAAGAGCAGTAGCTATACATATAGTATATCTTGATGGTAGCAACAATTTACGTGTGCACCATTTTGTATCAGATTCAAATTATGGTATAGAAGATATTGCTGGGAAGTATTACGAAGCAGTCACAAAGCTAAAAAAATGGTATCATGAGGGTAACGAGAAACAGGAAACGCAGGCATTATCCGTATTGCTTGAACACGCTGACACAGGTTATTTCCCAGGACTCCCAACAATAAAGAAACTGTCTATCATGCACCACATAGAATTGGTTGACAAATTTCTTAATATGGAGTTGAAATAATAATGCTATGTTGTATTAATTGTTTCAATGATATCCACATAAAGGATATTATTGCAGCAAATAAAAAACGTGGAACATGCGACTTCTGTCATTCAAAAGATGTTTTTGTTATAGATATTGATCAATCATCCGATTTTCTGAATTGTATCATGGAGTTAATTCAAATATATGAAGAATCAAATGATGGAAATGGAAAATACATCTGCGACGCATTATGTAATGATTGGAATATTTTTTCTGTTGATAAAATGGACAAATCCAGTGTTCGAAAACTGATAGAGGAAATATGTACTTTTGAGTTAGGGAACACGGATGTTTTGTCAAAAAAGATGATTATACCTCAGTTATATGATAAGGACTATTTGAGTGAGTATGGTGTAGTACGCGGGCTTTCATGGAAAGATTTTTCCAATCATATAAAGAATGTAAATAGATTTCATAGCGATTTTAACTCAATCGAATTTGCCTCTTGTTTAACAGCTCTCATAAAAAAATACAAAAAAGGTGAGTTTTTTTACAGAGCACGGATTGCTGATAATGAAATTGGATTTAAAACAAATGAAATGAAAGCTCCGCCGAAACATAAAAGCACTGCGGGAAGAGTTAATCCTGAAGGAATGCCTGTTTTGTATTTATCACTAGACGACAATACTGTTTTGTACGAAATACGTGCCAATATGTATGACTTTGTCTCAATTGGAAAATTTGTTGCAAAAAAAGATTTACGAATAGTTGATTTGTCAGGATTTGAAAGTATCAGTCCATTTGTTTATGATGGTGGCATTGAGCGTTTTGCTATCAATTTCAGGATTTTTCAAGAGATTTCAATGGAAATTGCTAAACCTCTTCGAAGAAATGATAGTCCTTTAGAATATTTGCCGACACAGTTTATCGCGGAGTTTATAAAAAGAGAGAATTACGATGGCGTTGAATATAAAAGTACAATCAGTCGAGAAGGACGTAATATAGCGTTATTTGATGAAAATTTAGTTGAGTGCTTGGATGTCCAAACTGTGGAAATTACAGATATAAATTATGCAACTTGTTCGACTGACTGATAAATCTATAAAGCCTCTAAATTCTTGTTTACGAAAGGAAGTGTATAAAATGCCCGTAACCGTTACCGAATTTCAAGAAAATGTCGCCCATTACTTGCAGTTGGTATCTAAGCAAGATGTTCTTATTATGCAAGACGGAAAAGTTATTGCAAAATTAACACAGCCGCCAAAAGATAAAGTTTCGGTTGCTAAGTCGTTGTTTGGTATTTTGCCGCAGAAAACAACTTGGGACGAGGCTATGGAAGAAAGGGCAAATAGCCTATGAAAGCACTATTGGATACAAATGTAATAGTTGATACCTTACAACAAAGAGAGCCGATGTTTGTTGCCAGTAGTAAGGTTATTATAGCTATAGCTACTAATCAGCTACAGGGTTATGTTACATCGAAAGAAATTGCCGATATACACTATTTTTCACGGAAACAATTTGCAGGGCAAGACGAGGTAGATAAAAAAGCCCGTCAAGTTATTGAAGGACTCCTTAAATTTCTTGACATTATCGACACTACGGGCGGGGATTGTAAAAAAGCGTTGACTATTGAAAATAATGACTACGAAGACGCTATTATGATAAGTTCCGCCGTTCGTTCCAATATGGACTGTATCATAACGAGAAACCGCAAACATTTTAATAAGTCCCCTATACCTATATACTCACCTGAAGAATTATTGGAATTGCTAAATGTAAAAGATGTTGATGCTTAGTTTGATAAATTATTTAATATGTATCAACGCAAAATCATGATAGGAGGTTAAGCATGTGAACGGAGAAGCTATATTGGGCAGTTATGACGGGTATACTGTTTTTCGTTATGGGGATTACGTTATTCGTTTTGTTGCGCCATATTCGCTTGAAAAATATACATCTATCAAAGAATGGGATGCCGGTTATATTGTGGTAATGGCAAAATATCGACATAACGATAAACCGGAGGAAGAACATATTGATTTAATCCCGATTTTAGAAAATCTCTATATTGATAAAGGTGAGTTTTTAAAGCCAATCAAAAAAGTGAGGATTTCTTATGACTGATATTTTCAAAAAGAAAGGTATTTGAAAGGGTCTTTATACAGTCAGGAGGGATTTTATGGAGAAGTTGATGATTAAAGCAGATAATTTTGATTATACCGAGTGGCGAAAGGATTTTTTCGATAAAATGTCCGATGAAGAGTACCGAAAAGAAGCTGTTGAGTATGCAAGAACTCACCCTTTCACGGGTAATGCCAAGGTGATATAGTATAAAATTGCGAGGTGACTAACTTGCCGTCAAACTACACCGAAGCCGATTACGAAAATTCCGTAATGGAACTGTTTCAAAACCTCGGTTACGAAACAGTTTACGCGCCGGATATAGAGCGCGATTTAAAGAGTCCGCTTTATGATGAGGTTGTGGAAAGACAAATTCGGCTTTTAAATCCCACTTTGCCCGAAGACGCCATTAACGACGCGCTTTTTAAACTCAAGAATTTTGAAAACGGCGAGCTTGTACAGCGTAACGAAGTTTTTACGGATTATTTGCAGAACGGCGTACCAGTAAGGTATAACGAAAACGGCGAAGAACGCTCCGCTATAGTTTATCTTGCGGATTATGACAATGTTCAAAATAACTCTTTCATAGCCGCTAATCAGTGGACTTTTATCGAAAACAGCAATAAACGCGCGGATATAATCTTGTTTTTAAACGGCTTGCCTATCGTCATTATCGAGTTAAAATCGCCGTCAAGAGAGGAAACCAACGCAAGCGAAGCCTATTTGCAGCTTAGAAATTATATGCGGGAAATTCCGTCAATGTTTGTTTATAACGCTATCTGCGTTATGAGCGATATGGGGACTTCAAAGGCGGGGACGATAACTTCCGGCGAAGATAGATTTATGGAGTGGAAAACCAAAGACGGAGATTATGAAAATACGCAGTACGCGCAATTTGACACTTTCTTTGAGGGAATTTTCGAGCAAAAAAGATTTTTGGACATCATCAAAAATTTTATTTGCTTTTCCAATGAAGGATTGACTAAGATTAAAATACTTGCGGGGTATCATCAATATTTTGCGGTGCGTAAGGCTATCGCTTCAACGGCTAACGCTGCCGAAACCGACGGCAAGGGAGGAGTGTTTTGGCATACGCAGGGCAGCGGCAAATCCCTTTCAATGGTGTTTTACGCTCATCTATTGCAAGCTGCGTTGAACAGTCCGACTATTGTGGTGTTGACGGACAGAAACGACCTTGACGACCAACTTTACGGACAGTTTGCAAAATGCAAGGATTTTTTGCATCAAGAGCCTATTCACGCCGAAAGCCGTGAACATCTCAAAAAACTTTTGTCGGGCAGAAAAGTGAGCGGCATCATTTTTACCACAATGCAGAAATTCGAGGAATCGGACGAGCCTTTGTCAGAGCGGCGAAATATTGTGGTTATGGCGGACGAAGCGCATCGTTCGCAGTATGGTTTAACGGAAAAAATAAAAATAACCGTGAACGATGCGGGTGAGAAAATCGCAAAGCGCGTTGTAGGTACGGCGCGAATTATAAGGAACAGTCTGCCAAACGCGACATATATCGGTTTTACGGGAACGCCCATTTCAGCAAAAGACAGAAGCACCCGCGAAGTTTTCGGGGATTATATCGACATTTACGATATGACGCAAGCCGTAGAGGACGGAGCGACCCGCCCCGTATATTACGAAAGCCGCGTTATAAAACTGAAATTAGACGAAGCCACGTTGAAACTTATCGACGACGAATACGACATAATGGCAGAGAACGCCGACCCTGCAACCGTTGAAAAGAGCAAACGCGAACTCGGGCAAATGGAGGCGATACTCGGCAACGACAAAACCATAGATTCTCTCGTTTCGGATATTCTTAATCATTATGAAAATTACAGAGCCGAC
>JAFXOC010000342.1 GCA_017529085.1 Selenomonadaceae bacterium
CTTAAGTATGCTTTATTATTTTTTTACGATGGAAAACGCGAAGGAAAACCGCGCTCTTTTTGAAGGCACCGCTGTCGAAAAAGCCGGCGAAAAGTATATGGCTTTTCAGGGAAGTAAACCTACCGTGTTTGTGAGTTTGAAGGATATTAAACAGGCAAAGTATACAAGTATGGTAAAACAGTTTAAAGCGCTTATGGAAGATACCTATCGTTCTCATAAATACTTACTGGAAAGCGAATGTTTGGATAACTCCGAAAAAGATTATTTTAATTCGATAATCAATCATCAAGCGAGTGATGAAAACCTTCAGCTCTCGTTAAAAAAGCTGACGACTTGGCTTCACCGCTATCATAAAGAGCCTGCTCTCGTGCTTATCGACGAGTACGACGCGCCGATACAATACGCTTTTGACTATGGTTATTACGACGACGCTATTATTTTTATGCGGAACTATTTAAACTCCGTGTTAAAATCTAATCCCGATTTAGATTTTGCTGTGTTGACGGGCGTGCTTAGAATTGCGAAGGAGAGTATCTTTAGCTCCCTTAACAATTTGAAAGTATCAAGTCTTATCAGCGGAAAATATGCGGAAGCTATGGGATTTACCGCAAAAGAAATTGAACAAATCGTTAAAGATTTTAACGCTGTCGATAAACTTTCTCAGATAAAGGAATGGTACGACGGATATAACTTTGCGGGAACGGAAGTTTATAATCCGTGGTCGGTCATTAATTATTTGGATAATGATTCCAAACCCGGGCTTTATTGGTTAAACACATCCGGCAATTCGATTTTAAAAGAATTGTTGAAAAGGACGGATAAAAAACAAACGCAAGAACTTCGCGCGCTCCTTCAAGGCGGCTCTGTTATTACGAAAATTGATGAAGGCGTTATATACTCGGATATTTACAAAAATCGAAACGCTTTATATACTATGCTGTTTACTACAGGATACCTTACGCTTGCCTCAGAGCTTAATACTACAGATTACGACGATATGATAAAGCTTCGCGTGCCAAACAGGGAGGTGCGCACGGTATACGAAAAAGAGGTAGTAAATCACATCGAGGAGATGGAAGGCAGTCCCAACCTTTTGTATCTGTTAGATGCTCTTTTGTCCGGCGATACGGAAACATTTTCGGAAGAGCTAAACGATTATCTTTTGACACTCACAAGCTATTATGACACAGCAAACAAAGAAAGTTTTTATCATGGTTTCATATTGGGATTAATAGCCTTGTTATCGCAAAAATACAAAGTTTTCTCCAACAGGGAAAGCGGTTACGGCAGGTTTGACGTAGCAATTTTCCCGGAGGACAAAAACAAAAACGGCGTTATCATGGAATTTAAAGTCGCCGAAAACGAAGCCAACCTTTCCCAAACAGCGGAAGTTGCTCTTAGCCAGATCGAGGATATGGAATATATAGCAGAATTTAAGAATAGAGGTATCGACAGCGTATGGAAGTACGGCATAGCGTTTTGCGGTAAAAAATGTGAGATCGCAACGGCTAATGCGTAGGGGGGCGCATAAAAATGAAACAGCATTATATAATGCCGGTCGGCGTAGATGATTTTAAGAGAGTGCGTGAAGAATATTATTATATGGATAAAACTGATTTTATAAAATCTCTTATAGACGCTCACAGCCAAGCGACACTTATTACAAGACCGAGACGTTTCGGAAAAACGCTCGCCTTAAGTATGCTTTATTATTTTTTTA
>JAFXOC010000343.1 GCA_017529085.1 Selenomonadaceae bacterium
AAAAGAAAAAGAGAAAAAAACTTTAATAAAAGGTTTAAGAGAAATTCCAAAGTTTATACTTAAATGGTAAATTAGAGCTTGTTAAAGTTTTTTCTTTTCTCTTTCTTTGTTACTTTCTTTCTCTTTTCTTTTTTACAAAAAAGAAAAGAGAAAGAAAGTAAAGAATCTATCTTGAAAACAATCTTTTGGAGGTTATTATGAAAATTTTATCTTTGGCGAAGAAGGTAGCGGCGACAGTAAGCGCGGCGGCTGTGATTTTTGCTGTTTCGTCTCCCAAGACGGAAGCTGCGAATATTTGGGGTACGCTTATAGGCGGCGCTGTTTATTCTGCGCAGTTAGACAGTGAAATTCGCGCCATAAATAACGATGAAAAGGGACGACAGCAATTTTTTGAAGCCATGAAACAAAAATATGGGGTGAATAACGATCCTAATCTTAACAATAGGTTGGATACTATAATGTATAACCTAACCGAAGCTATAGGAAAGGTCGATTCGTCTATTAACGATAAACCTTACAATTATTTTATAAATAAGGATACCAGCTTTAACGCTTTTTGCACATTGGGGCACAATATATCCGTCAATACCGTGCTTTTCAACCATCTTGAAAGCGACGACGAAATCGCTGTAGTACTCGCTCACGAAATGGGGCATGGTCAAAAGGATCACCCTGCAAAAGGCGCAAGAAAATCAATTCTTCCAATGATTGTAGCGTCTACCGTAAATAATATCGGAGGCGTAATTCTTGCCAATGCTCTCAATAATCAGGGCATCACCAAACCTATGGAACGAGAAGCCGACGCTTTGGCGTTTGAATATATAACTCATTCAAATTACAATCCGGGAGCCTGCGCCGCCGTATGGCAAAGAGTAATAGATCAATCGGGAGACAATCCCGACACTTTTGTTACGTTTCTTGCCGGCGGCTCGGATCACCCGTCTCACGCGAGCCGTCGCGACACCTACGCTAAGAAACTTCGCGAATACAGCAAAGATAATGTTGAGGTAAAGGAAGGCGTTGTAAAGATAAAGGGTAAGGATTTCGCCGTGATTGCGCCCACTAACAGCATGAGTGCAAAGGAGCGCGCTTTTTTTGTAGCGGGCAATCTTGCCGCTGCCTATAAAAATGGTCATAACAAGAAAGAAGTAACGGCTCAAAATGGCGTTATATATATGGGACCTCAGCCGATTATGACCGTTTTGGACGGCGACGAGAATATAGATGTTTTGACGGAAAGATTAAACTCTATTAAATAACTTCGTCTCTTCCTTGAAAGGGATTGTTCATGAATTTTAAAACGTATCGCGCCTCTTTTTTGATAGTGGTATCAATCGCTTTGGTACTTTCTATGTTTTGGCTGATACCCTCTCTGGCGTTCATTATTTTTCTGTCCTTGCTTCTTGCCTTATTTTTGCGTCCCGTTGTGGATTTCTTTGCAAAAAAAATGCCCCGCGCTCTTGCTGCGGGGCTTGCCCTTTTGTCGTTCATATCGCTTTTTATTCTTCTTATAACGTTAATTTCCGGAAGTTTTATTCCCGCTTTTACGGCGTTTATTGCGGATTTTCCAAATATTTCCAGACAATTTTACGAGCGTACAAATTCTCTCGATTTAAAGTTTTTGACAAGCGATTTGGATTCGATGTGGAACGAAGTCTTTAATACGGGGCTGACAGCGTTAAAATCCTCGTTGGGTTTATTGTTGTCACTTTTTAACAAAGTTATAGACGGGGTTGTTGTACTCTTTGTAAGTTTTTATTTTATGAAGGATAAGGAAATTTTAAAAGCTGAAATTACAGATATGTTTCCCGAAAAAAGCCGAGAGAGAATATCCAATCTAATAGAAAATATTTTGACAGCATTGAGGGCGTATTTGACGAGTCAGCTTATAATATGCATAAATACGGGACTTATTGTCTTCATATATTTTATAATAATGGATATTCCATACGCGCCTGTGTTTGCGGTTATTTCTGCCGTAGCTGAATTTGTGCCGGTGTTGGGACCGACTGTCGCGTCTTGTTTTGGAATATTGATAGCTCTTACCATATCGCCGGTAACAGCTATGCAAACAGCTGTATTTTATTTGGTTTTGACACAGTTTAATCATAATGTGATTTATCCAAATATTATTGGAAAATCCCTAAATATTCACCCCATAATCATAATATTGGGAATAATATTAGGCGGCGAACTTTTGGGAGCCGCGGGTATGTTTTTGGCGGTGCCTATAACTACCGTTATAAAAATTATAATTGAGGATGTGCGCAACGACTATTCGGAAAAAGTTTCGGCTATGGAGAATTCGCGTTGGTTAAGGAGAGAATAAGGATAGTGTATTTTTAAAAGCGCAAAGCTTGTAATCGCTGAAAAAAGTCGCGTAAAATTCTTACGCGACTTTTTTATATCATTCTTTGTCTTTTTTTGCGTCCGCTATGATTTTCTCAGCTTGTCTTTCAGGCACAACCTCATAGTGATCCACTTTTAAACTGAAGGAACCCCTGCCTTGAGTTTGGGAACGCAGATCCGTTGCGTATTTGTAGAGTTCCGCGACGGGAACATACGCTTTCACTTCGCTAAAGTCTTTACCTACGCTTTCCGTTCCAAGAATTTTTCCCCGTTTTGAGCTGAGCCGCCCCATAACGTCACCCATATAGTATTCGGGAGCGCGAACCGTAATCTCTGCGATGGGCTCCAAAAGCACGGGATTTGCATCCATAACGCCTTTCTTTAGAGCGATAGCCGTAGCGGTCTTAAACGCAGCTTCGGAAGAATCAACCGTATGATACGAGCCGTCAAAGAGATTAACTTTAACGTCAACCACCGGATAACCGGCCAAAATTCCTGCCGCAAGGGTTTCTACCGTACCTTTTTCAACTGCCGGAATAAACTGACGAGGCACGCTGCCGCCAAATATACTTTCGCTAAACGTATTTCCTTCGCCTTGTCCGTTGGGAGAAATCTCAAGCCATACATGACCGTACTGTCCGTGACCGCCGCTCTGTTTTTTGTGTTTAGCCTCGGCTTTAACAGATTTGCGAATGGTTTCTCTGTATGGAATTTTAGGTTGACGAAGTTCCATATCAGCGGAATATTTGCGCTTTATTTTTTCCGCTAAAATTTCCAGATGTACCTCGCCTATACCGTTTATGATTGTTTCCCTTGTTTCCTTTACTTTTTTCACTATTAGTGTGGGATCTTCCTCGCACTCTTTTTGAATAGAAGCGAAAACTTTATCTTCATCGCCTTTTTTCTTGGCGTAAACAGCCATTGACAGCATCGCTTCGGGGTAGACAATAGGATCGTAACGGATTGGCGAATTTTTATCGGAAAGAGTGTCACCTGTAGAAGTGTTGGCAAGTTTTGCGGCAACAACTATATCTCCCGCGTTTGCTGAAGCGAGCGAAAGCTGCGTTTTCCCTACCATTGAAAAGATACCGCTTAACCGTTCCGACTCATTTTTCACGGTATTTAAATAGGTCGCGTCGCCTTTAATCGTTCCCGAGAAAATACGGATAAACGACAGTCTACCTACAAAAGGATCCACAATCGTTTTGAAAACTTGCGCCGAAAATGGATCGCTAACCGTTCTTTCAACCAAATCGTCGTCTTTTGGATTTGTCCCTATTACGGCTCTGAAATCAGGAGCCGGCATATACTCAATCATGCCGTCCATCATTTTTTTAATACCCGCATTTTTTATCGCGGAACCGCAGAATACGGGGAAAATTTTCCCCGCTTGAACGCCTTCTATCAGCGCAGCCGCAACATCGTTTTCGGGAATATCAATTCCTTCTATATATTTTTCCAAAAGTTCGTTGTTGAATTCCGCAACGGCTTCTATTAACTTTAACCTGGCTTCCGCCACATCGTTTTCAATGTAATCGGGAAGTTCGTCTTCTTCGTGACGGACGATTTTCATTTTAAGGGAAATCAAGTCCGCAACGCCTTGGAAAGTTTCTTCCTGACCGATAGGAAGTTGCACCGGCACAACGCCAGCGCCAAAACGCACGCGAAGTTCTTCCACAACTTTGTCAAAATTTGCGTGTTCTCGATCCATTTTGTTTACAAAAAATGCGCGCGGGAGATTTAACTCTTCGCAAATTCCCCATGCTTTTTCCGTTTCAACTTCAATTCCGGACGGCGCAGATATAACGATTAGCGCAGAATCCGCCGCCGTAGCTGCGCCTTTTACATCGCCTATGAAATCCGGATAGCCGGGCGTATCTAAAAAATTCAATTTGTAATCTTTCCATTCGGAGGCTGCCAGAGACATAGTAATCGACATCTTGCGTCGATTCTCCTCATCCGAATAATCAAGGACACTAGAACCTTCGTCCACTTTGCCATGGCGTTTTGTAGCGCCCGCATTAAAAAGACAGGCTTCTAAAAGAGATGTTTTACCGGTTTTACCATGCCCCATAACGGCTATATTGCGGATTTTTTCGGTTTCATATATCTTCATCCTTAGACCTCCTCAAAAAAATTTTTATGCTTTGTATATTCTATAAATTTCGGAAAATTCCTTCTTTTTTTCTACAACAAGATTTATTTGACAATCAAGCTTGATTTATGCTATTATACATAGCGAATTACCGCTCGATGGGGTTTTGAAACGGTTTTTTATCCGTACCGAAATCGGCGAGTTCATCTCAAAGGGAGGTGTTTTTATGTACGCTATTATTAAAACAGGCGGCAAACAGTACAAAGTTTCCGAAGGCGATGTTATCTTCGTGGAAAAACTTGAGGCTGAGTCTGGCGCAACGGTGACTTTTGACGAAGTGTTGACGGTTGTTGACGGCGATACCGTTAAGGTTGGCAGTCCCAAAGTTGAAGGCGCTTCGGTTACGGCTGAAGTCGTTGAAAACGGCAAGGGCAAAAAAATTCGCGTCTTTAAATATAAGGCTAAATCTAACTACCGTCGCCGTATGGGGCATCGTCAACCTTATACGAAAGTTACGATTAAGAGCATTACTGCATGATGGATTAAGATGATAGATATTGTCTTAACAAAAGAAAATAATCGTATAAGCGGTTTTTCGGTAAAAGGGCACAGCAATATGGCGAGTAGGGGAGAAGATATCGTCTGCGCCGGTGTTTCAGCCCTCACTCAAAGCGCTCTGTTAGGTTTAGGCGAACATTTGAAACGCAATGTAAAATATGAAGTAAGAAGCGGAAATATGTTCGTAGCGCTTGTAGACGAGCCGGATGAATTGACCGAAGCAATTTTATCGACAATGCGACTTGGACTTTTGGAAATAGCAAAATTGTATCCAAAGGTCGTGCGGTTAAAAGATTAACGAATTATTAAAGTTTTTTTCTTTGTTACTTTTTTTTTCTCTTTTTTACAAAAAAGAAAGAGAAAAAGAAAGTAAATAATAAAAAAAGAGGTGAAAGTATGTTCACTTTTGATTTACAGTTATTTGCTCATAAAAAGGGCGTTAGCTCCACAAGAAACGGGCGCGACAGTAATTCTAAGCGTCTTGGGGTGAAAGAGCAGGCGGGCACGTTGGTTACGGCGGGCAGTATTTTGGTTCGTCAGCGTGGCACACATTTTCATCCGGGGCATAATGTGGGTATAGGTAAAGACGATACTCTTTTTGCAAAGGTAGCCGGCAAGGTGGCTTTTGAGAGAAAAGGCAAATATCGCCGTCAAATAAGCGTTTACGCAGAGTAAAAAGTAAAGGAGCTGTTCAACTCAACAGCTCCTTTTTTATTGGAGGATACATAAATGAAGAAAACTTACAAAATAGAAGTGGATTGCGCCAATTGCGCTAACGGTATGGAAGAAGCCGCCAACAAAACCGAAGGCGTTAAAAGCGCAACGGTTAATTTTATGGCGCTTAAAATGAAGGTGGAATTTGAGGATAATGTGGATGAGAAGGAGGTTATGCAAAAAGTTCTTGCAAATTGTAAAAAAGTAGAGGACGATTGTGAGATTTATGGGATATAATCCAGGGAACCTCTAAAAATTACATAATTTCTCTGATAACTCCTCGCCCCGAAAGGGCGGGGAGTTATCAAAAATAAGTTTTTAGAGATACTTTTTATTTTATCCCAGGTATTTAATCCCCAACATTGTAATATCATCGGATTGTTCTGCGCCGTCTGCGTAAGTTTCGATGTCACGGCTTACAGCCGTTAAAATTTCTTTTGCGGTTAAAGAATTTTTGCCTTTTTGGTTTAATACCTCGTTTAATCGCTCGTCGGAATACAGCTCACCCTTTTCATTCATGGCTTCGGTTACGCCATCAGTATAGAGAAACAGCATTTCTCCGGGTTTTAATGTCAAGCGATGGGTTGAAAATTGATAATTGGGTTTAATGCCGACCATATGATTGACTGTTTCTTGGGTTACATAATGCCAATTGGGATCGGAGTCGTTGACATTACCTATAAGCGGCATATTGTGACCGCCGTTGGCGTATGTGAGTTCGCCGCTTCCGGTGTTTAAAATTCCAAACCATACGGTAACAAACATCATCTCTCCGTTGTTTTCGAAAAGTTGACTGTTTGCCATATTTAGGATAGACGCAACATCCTCAAAATCACGGGACATAATCGTTAGATTTTTCAATATGGTTTTGCTTCGCATCATGAAGAGCGCCGCGGGAACACCTTTGCCGGATACGTCCGCGATGGTTATGGCAATGTGATTTTCGTCAAGTCGATAGAAGTCGTAGAAATCGCCGCCCACTTTTTTTGCGGCCGTCATGGAAGCGTAGATGTCAACTTTATCGTGTTTGGGGAAATTACGAGGCAGACTGCCCTCTTGAATATCTCTTGCAAGTTCAAGTTCCGTTGAAATGCGCTCCTCATCTGCCGCCGCTTTCGACAGATTTTCCATATAGGTTTTTAATTCCGTCGTCATGTCGTTGACGCAATTTGCCAAGTATTCCAACTCATCATCGGTTTTAATATCAAGCTTTTTGTCTAAATTACCCTTTGCAATTTCTTTTATCCCGTCCGCTAAAGTTATAAGGGGGGTGATAAATTGATCCGCGGCTTTACGACTAATGAAGACGGCAATAGCCGTGATGATGGTGATTATGAGCGCAAGTTTTGCGAGATTTATCCAAAAAAGAAGATGCATATTGTCGACAAATCCGTTGGATTCTTGCAAGATTATGGTTTTTGCCGCTTTAGCCGGCCTCAATATCTCTTCTTTTGTGATTAATGTACCGAAATACCAACCCGGAGTCGGCACGGGCGCATAGCCTAGGTAATATTCTTTGCCTTCGATGGTTACGGTCGTTGTGCCACTGTTTCCCGTCATCATGCGCTTGACGGCATCGGATAAACTCTTGTTTGGGGAATTTCTAATATCCAGAGCCTCTTTTGTATTTGAAATGCTAAGTTCACCTTCCTCTTGAGAGGAAAATATTATTTCTCCCCTTTTATTCACGGCGAAATTTATATTGCTTTCTCCCAATGTTTTCTTCATAAGGTGAGGGTAAAGTGTGTTTAAGCTGTAACCGATGCCCATGACGCCGATAAATTCTCCATCTTTGTAACAAGGAGCGGCGTTGGTAATTACCCGTCTGCCCACATTATCAAAAAATGTGTCGCTGAGTACGGTGTCGCCTTTTTTATGTTTCTTTGCCCAAGTATACCAATTACGTGTTCTGGGGTCGTAATCGGGTTCTTCGTAATCATTGTCATCAGTTCCTTTGTAATCGTTGCAATATAGGTACAGCGAATATCCTTTGTCGGCCGCAAAATAAAAGGATGTATCAAAATTTTTGTAATGATGCGATATGGCAACCATAATATCGTTTAAGTTGCTCATCAATCCAATTTCCTGTTGAACAGACGGGCTTATGCCTTTAGCTCTTAGCTCTGCTGATTGAATCAGATATGTGGTACTCATGGTAAGTTTACCATTCTTGGGATAAGGTTCTATATAGCGAAGCTTGTAATTTTCCGGGTGATTAATGATAAAGTCGGCCATGTCTATCATAAGCTTTAAATCCAGACTAATACCGAAAAGTTCGCGATCAACCATGCGCGCCTTTTCGTTTGCAGTATATTCAAGCACCTCGGTGGTTCGATCAATTATGAATTTTTCGGTAAATTCTGCGGCGGAATCACCCATGATGCGACTGTGTCCCAACACACCTTTTCTCGTGTCGTTAAGACTTAGCGCAGCCACAAGACTTATGCCTATAAATACGATTACTCCAAAGGCAATAAGCACTCTCAACTTGCGTTTTATACTGCCTTTAAACAAATTGATTTTCATTTGGCTGTCAACTCCATCGTCAAATGGTTGGCAAGAATTCCTTCAATTTCTTCGTATTCGTATGTCACAGACTCAAAAAATTGTTTTACCAGGAAAACGCCGTATCCTCCGGGAGGTTGATTTATCTTAGGCGGATAAGGTATTTGAGGCGCATCTAGAGGGTTGTATTGTCTTCCGTAATCTACGACCTCTATTCTAAATTTATCGCCTACAAGATATCCTTTTATCAAAATTGGGCGGTTTTCGGTGTCGTAAGCATAACTTATTACATTGACCACAATTTCTTCAAAGCCTAATTCCAATTTTGTCAATTTGGCGGTGGAAACTCCGACTTTTTTCGCCGTTTCTATTATATCGTCGCGAATTATATCATAGTTTTCAGGCACTGCTTCATATCGTTTCCACAGAGTTTCCATAATAGATCCTCTTTTCTAAAAATTATTGTTACTATTCACAGTTGCGGACTCTCCTCCCTGCCGCTTCGCGGCTTTCCCTCCTAGGAGGAGGGCTTTTTTCAGCTATCTTGAAGTTTTCCGCTTAGTGCCCCCCTCCTAGAGGGGGTATGGGGGGAGATTCTGTGGGGACGCAATTTATTTCTCGTGAATATCCATAATCTCGGTAAATCCTGTCACTTTGAATACATCCATCAAGTCGCTGTTGGCGTTTATAATGGACATTTTACCCTGTTGCTGCATGGTGTTCCCCATAGCCAAAAACACTCGAAGCGCCGCGCTTGAGATGTAGGTAACTTCATCTAGGTCAAAGATAAGATTGTTAATGTCTTCAATATCGCCCATTACTTCTTTTTTTAGTTGAATTGAAGTATTGGTATCGATACGCCCGGAAATTTTTACGGTAAGTTTTGCATCGTTTAAAAATTTTTTTATCTCCATAATTTTCGAAGCCGTTTTTAAAAACAGCCTCATTCCCTCCTTTTTTGTGAAAAAGCTTGTTTCGATTATAATTCTCCTACTACCCCGTAACGACCTAAGAAAAAATAATACTTGTTTTTAAAGCCCTTGCTCATCATATTTACGCCGGCTGTACCGCTAGTCCTGCCCATGACTACGTTTTCACATTTGGATAAAATTACCATCTCCGTTAAATATTCAAGCCCTTTTAAATAGTAATCGTTTTCTCTGTCGTTTACATACATTGCGTGACTTATACCGTTATTCGCTCGAAAATCGGTATAAACTTTTGGAACGGTGACCACTTGATTTCCGAAAATGCTTTTAAACGCTTCGACAAAACTTTTATCTTCCGTTGCCAGAAAAATTTTATTACACCCCCATTCTTTCGCTTTTTGATAAACCGTGGTCATTGCAAGTTCTATAGGCGGTTGTATGGCGTGATTGTAAAGTTTTCGCGAAATGTAATCCGTACCGCGAAGGAGTACGCCGATAACGTTGTCGCCCGCATTAAAAAGACTTCGACGAATGTTTTCTATATGTTTTTCTACATCCTCTCTTAAATCTAGCACATGCAAATCTAATAAATTACGCCATTTTGAAAATTCGGTTGTTTTTTCATATAAGTCATTGTAAGATAAGCTTGGAACTCCTATAGAACCGCCGGAAGATAAAATTATACTTCCCGTGTACCCCCCCCCCGATTGCCGTGAGAGCATCGTTAACCCCTATGCCGAATGGTTGCTTAAAGTAATATTCCCAAGAATTTTCTTTTCCCAAGAGTTTAGGGTCTAGATAATTATTGATATAATTTTGGCAATCTATAACGGGAATATAATGTTTTGATAGAGCGTAACGAATATGCCCTGCAAATACTAGATAATTTGAAAACAAACCCACGTCTATATTTGCTCGTCGTATGAAATAGAAAGTAGGAAATCCCGAGTTCCCCTTTATAAGATAGTGTTCCGACCAATCTTCATCGTCAAAAACCCTCATGTTTTGTCCTTCCCTTAAAGCTATTCTATCAATCTACTTAATTTTTTATTCGTTAAAAAAATCAATATATCCTTCTTAATTTTAAAAAATTATGTATTTAATGTAAAATTTTAGTTAATATTCACGGGCAAACTCTCATGTAACAAGTATGCGCTCGAGGCAACGTTGCCACCCATCCGCCTTCGGCACCTCCCGTGAAAGGGGAGGGGGACCGCGAAGCAGTGGAGGGGTTCACCATGAACGGCGCTAATTTACCTTTTGAATCGCGCTTGTGAATAGTAACAAATTATGTGGTTTTTAGAGGTTCTCTATAGATATTAAATTTGATGAAAAGACTTTTTTTTGCTATAATTAAAAAGGAAATTTTATGTGGAAAAAAGGAGTGGTGAAATTGTCTGAAAGAATGACGATGGCGGAAGTTTTAAAAGAGTATGGAGCGCCGCAGATTAAGTTGGATATTCACGCGACAAAGAGCGAATGTTTAAGGCTTCGTGAGAAACTCATCGCTATACGCGATTTGTCTAATGCGAAGGAGCAGGGGTATCTGGATATTGACTGTAAACTTTATATCGATGTTGACGACATAGATAGGTATATTTCGGGAGAACTCGACACTTTGGGGGAAATTTATGCTTTCCCTGATGATATTAAGTCTTTTAAGGAAGAGTGAGGGTGAAATTTATGAATATGAAAAAAGTTTTTGCGGCTATCGTTACAGGCGTATTTTTATTTACAGCCGCGCCCGTTGCTTTGGATTTGCCTATGGTTTATGCGGCAAAAGGCGGCGCGAAAATTGCGCCTAAATCCGCTCCCAAAACTTCCGCGCCGAAGTCTTCCGTGAAGGAAACTGCGCCTAAAACGGGTCCCAACCAAAAAGAATACGCGCCTTCTAAGAGCGCAAAGGACTTGAATAAAGAAGCGCCAAAGGCAAATTCTGCGGCTCCCGCAACTGCCGCAAATGCAGCAACCAACGCCTCCAGCGGAATGGGCAATATGATGAGAAATATCGGACTCTTTGCCGGCGGTATGCTTTTAGGTTCGCTTCTTGGTAATGCTTTAGGTCTTGGCGGTCTTGGAGATATATTCGGTATTCTCGCAAATGTTTTCTTTATAATTCTTGCGGTTCTTGCAGTTCGGTTTCTTTGGAATAAATTTAAAAATAGGAATAATAATGACAATGTTTATGCAAGAAGTAAGGAAAATGTTTATGCCGGAAACAACGAAGTTAAAATACCGCCGATAGGGGGCGCTTCGAATACTTATGAAGACGGATATAACCCAAAAACTATGGCGGATCGGTATCGTTCTCGTTGAGGTGAGATCATGAAACAAAATACGTCAAAAAAACTTGACGAGCTTTTTATTCGTTATCCCGTTCTTTTGCCATGTAAAGACGAAATTATAAAGGCGATAGAGGCTATAATTGATTGCTATATCAGCGGGAAAAAAGTAATTGCGGCGGGCAACGGAGGCAGCGCGGCGGATGCGGAACACATCGTCGGCGAATTGATGAAAGGCTTTTTGTATCCCCGCGCGCTTAACGAAACAACCATAAAAAAAATTCGCGAAAATTCAAGAGAGAACGCGGCGGATTATTTGATAAAAAATCTTCAAATGCCGCTTGCGGCGATTTCTCTCGTTAATCAAGTGGCGCTCGGTACGGCTTTCGCCAACGATCAAGCGGCGGATCTCGTCTTTGCCCAACAGATTTTAGGCATGGGAAATAAAGGCGACGTCTTTATTGCAATATCGACTTCGGGAAATTCAAAAAACGTTCTCTACGCGGTTGACGTTGCAAAGGCTAAGGGTTTAACAACGGTAGCTCTTACGGGAAAATCCGGCGGCGAGCTTAAAAATACGGCGGATATTTTGATAAACGTTCCGGAGGACGAAACGTATAAGATTCAAGAACTTCATCTGCCGGTTTACCATGCGCTTTGCATTGCGGTTGAGGAAGAATTTTTCGGCGAGGAACAGGCATGAAATTAAAGGAATTTTTTAAACTTCAAAACGGCAGCGATATAAGGGGAATTGCAATCCCATCGGAGGATTCTCCTGCGAATCTTACGCCAGAAATTGTGTTCGCGATAACTTCAGCCTTTGTGACGTTTTTATCGTGGAAATTAAAAAAAACCGCGCAACACATAAGCGTTGCGGTGGGGCATGATTCGAGAATTTCCGCGCCCGTTTTAAAAAAGGCGACGTTGGCTGCGCTTTCCCGTCAAAAAGTCTTTCCTTTAGACGCGGAACTTGCTTCTACTCCAGCGATGTTTATGGCGACACAATTTGACTCCGTAAACGCCGACGGCGCGATAATGCTTACGGCAAGCCATCTTCCCGCAAATAGGAACGGCATGAAGTTTTTTACCAAAGACGGTGGATTGGAAAAAGAGGATATTGGAGAGATTTTAAAACTCGCCACTTATGATGATTGTGATGCGGAAAGCGTTGATACGGAAAGAGTTTTGACGTTTGAAAAATACGGGGACGCAAAAAAAATCATCGACGATTTTGACGAAAAGACCGTAAGCAAAATTCCCCTGATGGAACTTTATACACGCTCTTTGCGAGAAAAAATCATAACGGAGCTTGAAGATTACGAACCTTTAAAAAATCTGCATATTGTGGTAGACGCAGGCAACGGCGCGGGCGGTTTTTTTGCCGAAAAAGTTCTTTCTCCTCTTGGAGCTGATATTTCGGGCAGCGTATTTTTGAATCCCGACGGAAATTTTCCCAATCATATTCCCAATCCCGAAAACAAGGAAGCCATGAAGGCTTTGCAAAATGCGGTGATGACTTCCGGCGCAGATTTGGGAATAATATTTGATACCGATGTGGATCGCATGAGCGCAGTATTGAACGAT
>JAFXOC010000344.1 GCA_017529085.1 Selenomonadaceae bacterium
AAGAGCTTGTCTTGCTTGCGACATATAATCCGGCAATTCGTAATTTGGGGCGGCAAACTGTCCGGGGCGGGTATAATCTTTTTTTGTTCTTGCGTTCTCGTTTAATTTTGCCGCATTCAGCCGATACCAAGTGTCCATCGTATTTTTGTCAACGCCGTCTTTTAGTCCTTTCTGATATTTTTCAAAGATTTTTTTCATATCGTTCTCATACTGAGAATGAGTAAGTTCGTAAATCTCGTCTTGAAAGGATTTTGTAGCGTTTTTAATGCGCTCCACTTCGTCTTCATAGGCTCTGGCGGCTTTAGCGGCGGCATTTATCTCAATCGCGGCGACTTCTTCGGCTTTTGCGCCTAAATCTTGAACGGTATCGGCTTTTTCCTTGGCTTTCGCTTTCCATTCCTCGATTTTGGCGATTTCCTTTTCATAAGCGGACATAGTCTTTTCGGAGGATATTTGATTGGCTTCTTTCAAATAATCCTGCGTTCGTTTTGCGCTTTCCTCATTGGTTTTACGCTTCGCTTCTTGAATTTTAGCCTCCGCAAGTTCAACGATTTTTGCCCGTTCTTCCTCCGCATTTTTGGTATCGGCTACGGCTTTTAACTGCTCTTCCTTCCAACGATTTATATCGTAAATTTGATTTTCAACGGTTGTATGTGTGGCTTTGTATTTTATATCTTCAATTTCTTTCTGATATTTGGCGATATTTTCTTCGGATTTGGTTTCTTCTTCGGTTTTAAAGATTGAGTCGCCTTTGCTTTGTTTATCCTGCTCCGCTTTTTTCTTGTCCGCTTCGTCTTTCGCTTTGGCTCTCGCTTGAAGAATTTTCTTCCACTGCATTCTATAAAAGGCTTCGGCTGTCTTTTCCATAGACTCCGTGCGAATGGCGTTGGGATTTAACGAGAAAAAATCCGTCCCCATTTTCTCTCTGTATTTCTTATAATCTTCGAGAGTTTTTATGGAATCGTCTTTCACCACCAAATCCATCTCTGCGGTCTGCTTATCCTCGGTAATTTCTCGCAGACCTTTTCCAACTGCGCCAAACAAACGCACTAAATCCGTAGCGAGTCCCGCTAAACTACTAAGAACCCCGCCCGCAACTTCGCCGAAATATTTAATGGTGTCGGAATTTTCTTTGATAATTTTCACCATTTCTCCGAGTTGCTTGATGAGTTCGGGCGCGAGTTCTTTCGCTACGGGCATTAACGCTTGTGAAAATGACGCCGAGATTTGACCGTTCAAGATGTCGAGAGCCATTAACTCTTGCTTCATCTCGTGCGCTAAATTCGGGTCTGCGAGTCCGTTCCTGACTATATTTTCATCAAGATATTTTAACGCTCCTTGATAATCCTCAATGGCTACGACCATATCTCCCAAGCCGTTTCTAAAGAGAAGCGTTCCAAGTTGCAATTCTTGTCCTGCGGCTTTTGCTCGTTTGAAACCTTCCGAGAGAGCAATCATCTGGTCGTTATAAGATTTCAATTTGCCGTTGGAATCCGTCAGACTCACGCCCACAGTTTTCAGAGCGTTTGTGACGGCGTTTCCGTTTGTTCCCGCCGTCAGCCATTGCTTGTCCATTCTCTGTAAGCTGGTCAAGACCATGTTCACATCTGTGTCCATCAGTTTGCAAGCGGTACTAAATTTGACGGCTTCAGCGGCTGTCGTTCCCATTCGCTTTGCGAGAATATATACAGAGTCTCCTGCGGCTATTGCAGGTTTAGCGAGACTTACGAGTTCTTTTTCGGCGGCGATTGCGACAACGGGCAGAGCGGCGATAGCGGCTGT
>JAFXOC010000345.1 GCA_017529085.1 Selenomonadaceae bacterium
CGACTACCGAACAGCCTAAAATTACCGCCATGCGAAGATGAGCTTCGTATAACTTTTGCAATTTTCTTACTTCGTTAATATCGGGATGGGCTAAGTTTTTATAGCAACCCAACACCGCTATATCCACGCCTTCGCCCTCAAAGCTCTTCTTAATCTCCCTTGAAAGCCCCGAGGTGAAGGTTTCGGGCGTCATCTTAAACCCTTGCACCGTTTTCCCCAGCGCCAAATGGACACAAGAAAAGCCTTGCTCCCTTGCATAACCCGCCCGTTCTTTAAGCGTTCCCGCTTTCATGTCGTGCAGCCTTATCCCAAGCCTAAGCAAAGCTCTCATCTCCTTCATATTCTTTTTTGCTTATTACCCTTCTATAGTTATATTCTCCTTTTTTTTCAAATGCCCTTCATAAATTTTTTATTATTCAAAAAATTTTTTTCGATGTCATTGTTTGCCTATTTACAAAAAATTACTAAAAAAACAACGCCTCCTTATGGAAGCGTTGCGTCGTATTGTCATTTCTCAACTTTCACGCTCGCGCGTACTCTCCAGCC
The DNA here is from genome assembly GCA_017529085.1 of Selenomonadaceae bacterium. GTDB lineage: Bacteria > Bacillota > Negativicutes > Selenomonadales > Selenomonadaceae > RGIG9201. The sequence goes on from JAFXOC010000345.1 coordinate 547, forward strand.
GCGAAGCGCATCCTTGTCAATAAAATTCGCTTTATTATTCTCAACCGTTACGGTATATGGCACTTTTTCCGTTCCCACATCTATAGACATATTCTCGCCCTTAAACGCGCCGTCTAACACCGTGTAATCTTCCTCGTCCAAGAGGATATAACTCATTGTATATTCAATAACCCGCTGAAAGTTATCCGTTTCGTTCTTGAAAAATCCGGTAATCGTCACCTTATCGCCGTCAAGCTTGACGTCCGTCGCTTCAAAGGACACATCGGCGTCTTCAAAATTTCCGAACAAGGGAATCCCCGCCGCCTCCGCAGGAGCTACATTCACCATCACAAAGGAAAACACCGCAAGCAAAAGCACACGGCTAACATTAAGCCACAACCTTTTCATAAAAAATCCTCCCTATTTACAAAACAGTAAAATAATACGCAAAATAACCTACTCTGTATTATAAACTAAGGGTTTTTCCTTTGCAAGAAAATTTTAAAGAGCAAACAAAAACACCGCCAAGATCCCACCCTTGGCGGTGTTTTCAATTAGCATATCACAACCTAGAAACAGTTGCACAAACCCATTGATTATGCTAAAATACCTTTGCCACGGTCAACCTAAACCGTAAATGCGGCAAGGGGGGAGGTGTGGAAAATGTACTTTAAAAATCTACTGTTCGACCTCTTTATTAGCACGCTCGGCGGCATTCTTGCCGCGCTAATTTTAAGAGCACTGGGTCTGTAACGAACGACAGCAAATCGTGGTAACAGCAAAAAAATCGAGCAAACAAAAACGCTAAGACGCCCAATCTTAGCGTTTTTGTTTTTAGGTGTGGTATGTACTTTAAAAATCCTTCACAAGCACAATATAACAAAATCCCCTTGAATTGTCAAGGGGATTTTGCCTTGTCATGCGTTAAATCAGAAATTATTGGTCTTCAAATCAGCCTGTTTTACATTTTCAAATGTGAGCTTCTCTGCGTCGGTGATAATCCAAGGTTTGCCGCCGGAAATCACGATGTTCTTGAACACGAAATCATGATGCTTCATGTTCGGTGCGCCAACAATCTCAATCGCCGCTTTACCTGTCTTTTCGACGGAGCAATCTTCAACTAAAATGTTGTAGAACACGGCGGGTTTAGTAGCTTTCGGGAACTCGGTCTTCTGGTTGGGATCGCTATAACCCGTGGTAGCTATAACAAAGTTCTTCTCAATGTTTCTGAGCGCATTGTTGCGGAAGGTAATATTCCTTGCGCCGCCGCCGTTAGCCGCATTACTCTTCATACGGAGTCCGACTTCGCAACCGTCAACCACGTTGTCTTCCGCAAGCAAATTCTGGATAAACGCCGCGGTATGGCTGCCCATAACTACCGTGCCGTGACCGTGATGGATGGAGTTGTTGAACACCCAAATCTTTTCGGTGGGTTTATCCTTCTCACCCATAGCGCCCTGACCTGCGGCGAAGTTGATGCAGTCGTCGCCCGTGTCAAAAATGCTGTCGTAAACCTTCAAGCCTGCGCCGTGAGCGAACTCAATGCCGTCGCCGTTGTTGCAGTTATATGTCATGAACTTGGTGTTCTCAACGGTTACATCGTTGCAGTGGGAGAGAATCAACGTATGGTTCGCGGGATTGCGGAAGGTAATGCCGCTAACCGCAACATTGTCAACGCCCTGCAAGAGCATCATGGAAGAACGGCGCTGATACGCTTTATCCTCGTTCAAGCCCTTGTTCTTATCAAGCCAATCAACCTGGTTCCATGCCAAGATACCAATTTTGGATACATGGTTCTTCGGCAACGTCTTTGCGCCCTTCTTTGCCTTCTCGCGATAGAGATAGTTCCCGTCGGGACCTTTCTTCCAGCCGTTACCGTCGATGGTGCCTTCGCCCACAATGCGGAGGTTCTTCATCTTAGGATCTCCCTCTTTATACTTGGTGCTAAAGAGAGCGTAGAAACGATCCTGGGAGATATAAGGATAGAGATGATAGCCGTACTGATAAGCGTCGGGCTGTTCAGTCGCAAGAATGGTAGCGCCTTTTTGGATTTCAAGGGTCATATCTCCATGGAGCCAAATCAAGCCGGTCTTATAAACCCCTGGAGGAACGACAACGGTGCCGCCCACCGGGCATTTGTTGACAGCCTGCTGAATCGCAGCCGTGTTGACGGTAGTGCCGTCGCCCACAGCGCCGAATTTGGTAATGTCAACGGTCTGACCCTTTTTACGGGTTGTCACCTTAATGGTATTGCTGTCAGGCGACTCGTTGCCGCTGGCGTCGATTGCGCGAACCGTGAAAGTATGGGTGGAACCCTCTTTCAAGCCCTTTACCCTATACATATGATTTAAAATTTTCACAGCCTTAGGAGATTTCTGATAAAAATCCTTCAGCTCCTTCTTTGCGTCAGTCGAAAAATCCTGATCGGTTCTTACAATCTTTTTGCCGTCCATATAAACGTTATAGCCGATAACCTTATCGCCCTTAGCAGGACGCTCCCAGATAAGGGGAATAGCGCTCTCCGACACAGCCATAGCCGGCGCCTGCAATCCCTTAGGAGCCTGCGGCGCAGCGAACACGGCGGACGCCATCGCCAAAGTCAAAAATGCGGATAAAGCGACTTTCTTCTTACTGAATAATTGCATCGTTGTTCCTCCTTATGATATATATGAAAGTTCTTACTTTCTTTCTTTTTCTTTTTTGTAAAAAAGTAAAAGAAAGAAAGTAACAAAGAAAGAAAAAGAAAAAACTTTAACAAACTTGAAATGTAAATTTTCCTGAAACTTTTAGGAATTTTCAGACTTTTTACAGTATTGACTTATATACAAAAAACCGCCTTCCGCCTACGCCATAAAGGCGTAGGCGGTCGGCAATTCCAATCCCGTAAGGGAGTATTTCTTAGAAGTAGTAGTAGAGCTGAATACGATACTGGTTGGCGTTCTTCATCTGCTCTCTGGCATCTATTCTACCAATAGTTCTGTAATGCATCCAGCGGAAGTCAAGCATAATGTTTTTCACGGGTACATAACGATAATCTACGATAAAGCCGCGCTGACCTTCGCCCGCTTTATTCTTCAAATCGTAGGTACTCTTGATGCCGCCGTATCTGCCAGCGTGCAAGAGGTCAAGCTGGAGTCTGCTGGAATGAGGATTGTTCTGGCTTACTTTACCCCACTGGAGGCTTAAACCGTAGGAAAGTTTGCCGGTACCATTGGTACCTTCCCAGCTAGATTGAGCAATCATACCGCGAACCGTGAGTTTACGAGAAGCATCCCAAGAGAAACCAAGTTCGCCGATATCAGGATTACCATATTTGCTCTTGTCACGAGTTGTAGTCTTAGAAGCTATTGCGCCGTCTACAGCTTTAGCGTCAACTGTCTCGGCAGTAGTTTTGCTGCCGCCGCGAGCGGTTAAATGCCACCAGCTACCCACAATCGAGAAGTTCTTGCTTGCCTGATACTTAATCTGCGCCTGAGTCATGTTGACGCCCAAGCCGTCAGGGTTCATATCGGAACCGGAAACACCGCGTCTCCAACGGAA
>JAFXOC010000346.1 GCA_017529085.1 Selenomonadaceae bacterium
ATATCTGATAGGATAAAAATAAAAAATTTAGTAAAAATTAAAGGAGGATTTATGAACACCATAAAAACGGTTATGCTTATGGCGCTTTTAGGCGCTATTATGGTGGCTATAGGAGGCGGCGTTGCGGGAAAGACCGGCGCGTCTGTTATGCTTTTAATAGCTATCGGCATGAACTTTTTCAGCTACTGGTTCAGCGATACCATGGTACTGAAATGCTACAACGCGCGCCCCGTAACCCGCGCCGATTCGGCGGAACTTTACGATATGGTGGAAAGTCTCGCGGATAAGGCGGATCTTCCAATGCCAAAACTCTACGTTATAGACAGCGGCGAGCCAAACGCATTTGCAACGGGCAGGAACCCCGAACACGCCGCCGTTGCGGTTACTACTGGTATTATGCGGGTATTAAACTATAACGAACTTTCAGGCGTTATCGCTCATGAGTTATCGCACGTTAAACACCGCGACATCTTAATTTCCTCGGTTGCCGCCACATTTGCCACGGTTATCTCATACGTTGCGCAGATGGCGCAGTTCGCGGCGATATTCGGCACCCGCTCCGACGATGAGGACAGCAATCCGATAGCGTCGCTCCTTACCATAATAATCGCGCCGATAGCGGCGTCTATCATACAAATGGCGATATCAAGGGCAAGGGAATACGACGCGGACAAGACAGGCGGCGAGATTTGCGGCAACCCCAACTATCTGGCGGACGCGTTGCAAAAAATCGAATACTACGCGTTAAATATGCCGCCGATGGCGATGGCGACTCAAGCCACAAGCCATCTCTTTATCGTAAACCCATTTTCGGGCGCTATGAGCACGGTAGCGAACCTATTCAGCACTCACCCCAAAACGGAAGACCGCATAGCGAGGCTCCGCGCGCAAGCTCAAGGAAGATAACGAAAAAGCCCCTCAAGATTTTGGTTAAATCTTGAGGGGCTTTTTATACACAAAAGAGAACGCAACAACCAACTTACGCTGCTATATGATCTCTTTAATTACTTGTCTCATGACAAATTTCCCTCCTTTTTATCGACAAAAAATAAAAATCCCTGCTTAGGCAAAATCAAACCCGGATATTCCATTGCAACGAGAGAATCACCGCCGGACGTATTTCTGTCGATACAATCCTCAAGTGCACCCGTAGTAGTGAAATCAAGATTATACAATTGTTTATCATAATAAATTATAATAAATAAACCATCTACAAAACGTTTAAATGTATTAATTCTGATTTTATTTAATGATACAAATGGAACCTTTCTGTGTAGCTGTCTGATAATTTTACATTTTGTCACTCTGTCTGGAAATCTCACAGTTATCTTAACATTTTTTATATTAAATTCATCATTATATGGAGTAATACTACATTTATAATCCTTTTCCATATCTATCAAATCTGTTTTTAGATATGTATGGGAATCGGTTTCTAATCTAAGTTCTTCAAGATCACAAACAGTTTTATCTTCATCGCCTCTATAACAATAACACGATGTATAAATGTCATATTGCGCATTCTCATCTATCTCAAGAACCTCAGTTTGAATTTCTTCGATAATATCAAGATAGTTTTCCAAATTTTCATCAGGCTTTATTGTAAATACAATCCTGTAATTCTTGTAGTAAAACGGATGCTCAGCGGGAGAATAAGCGTTCAACATATGTTGTTGAATGGTCGTGCTGATTTTTGGAAATTTATTTTGATATAAGGCTGTAGAAACCCTACGCCACATTTCTCTGATATATTCCGGTGAATTTTTAGATACCTTTTTTAAATAATTATCTCCATACAATACATCAGATAAGGCTTTTTGATAAACTCTATTAAAGAACTGCGTTTTAGTGATTGACGTAAAAATTCCGGACGCCAAAACACTAGAAGCTATAATGGTTGAAAGATGCACTAAACCGCTTAGCACAATATTATCGTTGTCAATAACCCGAAGAATCAATAGAGACTCCGGAACAAACAGCACCATAGCGACACAAGTATATATAAC
>JAFXOC010000347.1 GCA_017529085.1 Selenomonadaceae bacterium
GATGAAAATTTAGAGATAAGTTCAGGCAGTAACAATACTATCAAAGCCTCAAGTGTGGGTGGAGATATAAGATTTTTGGGGTTAAAGCAAGATTTAACTTTAGATAGAATAGATTTAAATTTAGATAAGGACGGCAAACCGGTTGAAACAACTTCAATCAACAATAATGCAGGAATGTTTGTATATAGTGATTATTCTTCAAACTATATCAATTCTCTCAATATAGGCGATATTAAAGATGACGCTATATTTAAACTGATTGTTAAACCGTCCAAGGGTGATAGTTACGATGGACTAATTTTAAAAAAAGGTACTTCCTTTAAAGCGGATGTGTCACACTCGAATAAAATGACTTTAATTTCTGACGATGATGCACCATTTAACATTATAGGTGAATGTAAAGCTGGTAATTTCTCTATATGTGGTTCAGCTTACAACGATTATTTTAAGCTTGATAATGATGGAAACGCTGATTATGTAACTGTGCTAGGTGGTGACGGTTCCGATGTTTTTGATTTTACGAATACTATAAACAAACAAAATGTTATAATTCCCAATTTTGGTTTTGAAACAACAAGCGATGGCTCATTCTCTCCTAGCAATAATGCAGATGTTTTTGTAATTAAAAGTTTCGATCCATCAGAGCTCGCGGTATTTAGATTTACCTCTGTTGAATTGATTTACTACAACACTCATATACGTATGGGCAATAGTTCCGATCAATATTACATTCATCTCGCCACTCCCGACAATACCGCCGATACAAGATGCTACCAAGTAACCTCAAGCGGCTTGGTATATGTGGGCGAAAACCAAGGCAGCCTAATAGCCGCTACGGGTTGGACACCGCAAACGATTACGGCGGTGGGCGGCAGGGATACGTTGGACGGCGGCACTAACGCAGGCGTAAACGATACTCTGGTGTCTGCGGGTAAATATAGGAACACGACGTTCGCGCTTCATAAAGGCGGCGGCGATAATATTATTCAATATTTCGATTTTGGCGCGGAAAAGGACAGAAACGACGTTGTAGCCGTAGATACCGCATACAGCACATATAAACTTATTACGCCCGAGAACGGCAAAGTTACGATAGGCTCCAAGTCCGAGGGAAGTTTGACGATGGAGGGAAATTGCGCTCAAAACGAATTTATCTACGACTACGGCGGTAATATCGGCATTGTAAGCGTAGACATGAGTAGCGACAGCAAATATATGAAATTTGTCAAAGAAGCGAATTTCCACATCGGTCAAGGCGAAAAAACAACTCTTGTGTTCACTTCCGCAGATTCCATAGAAAGCGGCGTCGCAGGAAATCAAAAAGGTTTGGGTTGGGCGACTCCGTATATTTCGGAAGGCTTAGGCACGATTGACGCAAGCGCAGGTCACGTTGGCGCAGTACTTGGCTCAAACGATCTCGACCAAACTATTATAGTATCCAAAAGCAAGGATTTTGACGAAGTATGGGGCGGCGGCGGACTTGATGTCGGTTTCAGCAACGGTACGAACGATACCATTGTAGGCTCGGGCAACGGTAACACAGTGTACTATGTGGGTCATAAGATGGGC
>JAFXOC010000348.1 GCA_017529085.1 Selenomonadaceae bacterium
GAAAGCTCGCAAGCGGTTAGAAGATTTTACCAAAGAAGAAGCCTATGCGTTAGCCAGACTTTTAAAGTTTAAAGTAAGCGAGAAAGTCGCATTTGCGACTTGTGAAAAATACGGAGCGAAAGCAATAAATTGGGCGTTTAAAGATTATCAAAATGCCATAAGTAGAGGTGTAGCAATAAATAATCCCGCAGGTTTCATTTTAGACAAAATTCAAGATTATGACGAATCAGAAGTTACGGCAGAGGATATTTTTAAGTTGGTCGAAAAATTTGAAGCCGAGGATGAAGCGGAAAGAATTAAAAGAAATGAAGAAGTCAAACGGAAAAAAGCCGCGGAGGCTGCGAAAGAGATAGAACGCAAAGCAAATAGAAAACCTTGGCAAGAGTGGGAAATACAACTTCTTGCCGGAAATTATATAAAAAATGGCAATAAATTTTTGGATGCCGATAAAAAGTCGATTGAGGAAAGGGGATGGAAAGCAGAAGAAATATTACGATCTCGAAAATATATGCGATACTTTTACCCTGATAGCGAAACAATTCAAAGTTTGGCAATAGAAAATGAAACCTCAGATTCATAGAAAAAAGAATCCCGTCCACAATGGACGGGATTCTTTTTTTGAAAAAAATCAAGAAAAACCGGAATATTTTGATTGTCGATTGGTGTAAAATTTTTTATAGGAGTAAGGGGGTCGAGGGGGATTTCCCCCCTCGTGGGTTTTAGGGCGAAGCCCTAACAAGCGGTTTTGTCTAGCAAAACCAATGCTTGCAGATGCTTAAAAATAGGAGGATGGACATGGAAAAGAAAAAAAGAAAACAAATAAATTTTAGATTGAGCGATGATGAATGGGATTATTTAATGATGAAACTAAAGCGAAAAAATTTACCTTTGTCATTGTCTTGGTATGCAAAAAATCAAACTCTTTATGGTTCTAAAATTGAAATTACTAATTTATCGTCAGAAGAAATAAAAATTATAACCACATCGCTCGCACATATCGGCAACAACTTAAATCAATTAACAAAATTATGCCACCAAAACAGGTTGCCGGATTTTCCGCTTGAAAAGTTTTTGTTTGAAATTGGGGAGATAAAAAAACTTTTATTTTTAATTTTAAAGTTAAAGGAGGCGAGAAAATGACTTATGTTAAAATCGGCTCGAGTCAAAATGCTGACGCTTGTTTGACTTATGGTGAGTATAAAAATGGTAAGTATCGCCAAAATATTGTGGTGGATGCAATAAATTGTTCAGCGGAAACCGCAAAGGAGGAGTTTGCCCTCGTTCGATCTTTGTGGTGCAAAAATAGTGGTACTCAAGTACATACAATAATCCAATCATTTGATTCAGGTGTAACAATGGAGCAAGTAAATGCAATCGGGGTCGAAATGGCGAAACGATTATGTACAGATCATCAGGCTGTAGTTTATACGCATTGTGATGGAGTCGGGAAAAAAATCCATAATCATATTATGTTTAACTCTGTTAATCTGGTGAACGGAAAAAAATTTGACAATCACGCATTACTTTATCGAGCCAGAGATATTTCGGATCAAATTTGCCTCGAACGAGGACTAAGTATTATCCCTCATGACCGCATTACTAAAACCGAAAAAAAATTAAAAGCAAGCGATGTGAAACCTTGGAAGGATAAATTACGAGATGTACTCAACCAAGCTAAAGCCGAATCAAAAAATCTTGATGATTTTAAAGAGATTTTAGCAAGTGAAGGAATAAAAATCAATGAACGGAACAGTCACAAGGAGGAAGGTGGTAAAGCGTGGACATATGTCATAAATCGGGATGACTGGGATCTGAAATCCGGCAACATTAAAATCAGAGGTAGGACTCTCGGCGATGATTATACTTATGCTCATATGATGCGGTGGTATACCGAAAAGAAAACACCAGAAAATATTATGCCATTCACTCCAAAATTTCAAGCAGATTCATATATTCATATTCCTAATCATAGTTTCGATTTGGAAGAGGAAGAAAAGGAACGTCAGGAGCGTGAAAAATCAAAAAAGCAATATACCCAAGATTTAGCTAAAATACTAAGTTATTGTATTCCCGCAGAAGGCAAAGACGAGTTATATGGTATAGAATTTTTAAAGGAAATCATGCCTGCGCTCGAAATGATAGCGAAAAAAGATTTTGCAGGAGCCGCACAAATTTTATATCCAGACGCTATGATGCGGTATGTAGTTAATTTGCATGGGACCGATAGTCAGATGTTGAACGATGCGGTTCTGACTATCTCGGAAGTAGAAAACAAACCAATGGCATTTACGGCAAAACTTTTAAACGCTACTTTGAATACCAAGGAATATCGAAATGCGCGTAAATGTGGTGGGCGTGGAGCATGGTCAGGCTTAACACATAAATTAACTACCGATGATGACAATTTGGCACGATTAGATTTGCCAGCAATGAAAAAAGAAATAGACGAGTGGCAATATTTGAGTGAAACTGAAAAAGCAGATTTACAAGCAAATAATAGCTTCAGGTAACACCCTCTGAAGCCTTGAGAATCAAGGTCTATTATTAAACAAAAAAAGAAGCGGTCGCCGATGAGCGACCACTTCTTTTTTTGCTCGCAGTTAGTCAGACCGCAAGCGACTTGCCAAAACTTTATCGTTATTTTCATTATAGCATATATTTAAAAAAATGCTATAATAATTTTAATCCTCTCAAAAGGAGGTGAATGACTTGTCCAAAACTTTATATCGGATTGCCGAAGCTGTTGTAGCGGGTTTCATAGCGAACGCACTTTGGCATCTACTCGTTGGTTAGCTATCAACAGTAGTAACCTCAGAAGTCTAGTCAGCTTTTCAGAGGGAGGAGAGTCGCTCTAGGGCGATTCTCCGTTTTTTCTTTTTTCGGTTAAAAAGAGAAAAAATTCATCATCATTCAATCAATTCAATTTGGTAATTTTAATTATAATGTAGGAAAAAACTTCCCTTCCTGATATGCTTTTGATGATGCTTTTAAAAATGCTTTGATATGCTTTCGGTCGCCGAAAGCCTTGCGGGAGAAGGAAATCGTGGCGATGTTGCGGAGTTTTAGGGGAATAATGCGGAGTTTTAGGGGAATATGTTGCGGAGTTTTAGGGGAATATGTTGCGGAGTTTTAGGGGAATAATGCGGAGTTTTTTAAAAGAATTTCTCATATTTTTTCTTGACAATAAATTGAATAAAGTATAACATACCATATTGGAGGGATTTTTATGAACTCAAAGACTAAAGAAGAATATTATTTAGCAAATCCATTGGTACGAGCAAGAAGAAATTATGATATGACTGGGCAAAGAATCTTTCGTCTTGCTATTGCAAACCTCAATCCTAAACTTAAAAACTCAGAATATTATGATGAAGAGTTTCCGACATTTCATCTTTCAACTGATGAAGTGATAGCAAAATTTAAAGGAAAAACAGGAAATAGTCATAGTATATATGACAAACTTTCAGTAGCAGCACAAAATATGGTTGAATCTAGTGTTAGAATAGGTGATATAGATTCTTTTATAGCGTTTCCTGTCTTTGATATGATAAAATTTAATTCTAAAGATGGATTAACTGTAGTATTTAATAGACATATGAAGCCTTTGCTTTTAAATCTTGAAAAAGGTAATTATTCACGCTTTTATTTACAACTTGCTTTTGAGTTATCAAGTAAATATAGTCTTATATTACTTGAGTTGATATTACAATTCAAAGGATTACAGCAATATGATAAAGAAAAGAAATGCTATGTAATAGAAAGAAAATTGACTCCTGAAGAATTGAGGTTTAGTCTTGATGTAGATGAAAAAAAATATAAATTAACGCACGATTTTATAAAATATGTTATTGACCCCGCAATCAAAGAAATAAATAAAAAAACTAATTATTATATTGAACCTAAATACAAAATAGAAAGAGGTAGATATAGAAAAATAAAGGCTTTTGTGTTTACTATGATTTTGCCCAATGCTGATGACGAAGGTCAGCCAAAAATAAAACCAAAAAAAGAAAATATTTCGGCGGTAAATAATACGACTGTTGAAGATGTGCCTTTGTTGGAAATTGCTCCGGCAGAATTTCCAACGATAAAAACCGAACGGCAAGAAGAAATGCCAGAGCCGAAAGCTCGCAAGCGGTTAGAAGATTTTACCAAAGAAGAAGCCTATGCGTTAGCCAGACTTTTAAAGTTTAAAGTAAGCGAGAAAGTCGCATTTGCGACTTGTGAAAAATACGGAGCGAAAGCAATAAATTGGGCGTTTAA
>JAFXOC010000349.1 GCA_017529085.1 Selenomonadaceae bacterium
GAATTTATATTTGACCGCTATGGACGAAGCTTATGTTGAACCGTATTCTACCGCTGTCGCGCCGATTTTTAAACGGCTCGGGTATAAGACGAATTTTTATTACGCCGGTCCCGCCACATGGGAAAACATCGGGGCGTTTACCAAGGCTCAAGGGTTTGAAAATTTTATAAGCAAGGGAGATTTTATCAATCAAGAAGGTAGTGTTTGGGGCGTGAAAGACGCTATTTTATTTGATAGAGTCGTTGAGGATTTATCCGATGAAACGAGTTTTAACATAATACTTACCGCCTCCAACCATTCGCCGTTCGACCTTGATCTAAAAAGCGAAAATATTCCCGTCGAAGCGATAAAAAAAGCCCTGCCGGAGACGGTGCAGGGCGACGAGTGGCTTATAAAGGAGCTGGGGCATTTTTACTATGGGGACAGGGAAATTGCGCGTTTTATAAAAACGGCGGAGGAAAAATATGCGGACAGTCTGTTTATCGTGATGGGAGATCATGCGGATAGGTACAACATAGAAAAAAACACTCCGAATTACAAGCGTTATGCGGTGCCGTTTATAATTCACGGCAAAGGGGTAAAACAAGGATTGTTGCATAAAAAAAGCGCCGGCAGTCATATAGACATTGCGCCGACGCTTGTGGAACTCATAGCAAAGCGGGATTTTGAATACTGTTCTCTCGGAAAAAGCCTGACCGAAAATATTTACGCCGTGAATTACGGATTTTTCATGACAAGGGACGTTATGGGCTCCGCCGATAAAATCCCTTTAAGTTACGAAAAAATAAGCGTAAATGAAGCGGATTTCGATGAGCGGGAAATGGAAGACTATATAAATGCGGTAAGAGCGGTTTCATGGTGGCGGGCAAAATACGGAAGCAAAATAGACGAAACCTTAATAAAATAAACGGGGCGCCGCTAAAGAGAATTCTAAAGCGCCGCCCCGTAAGAAGAAACCTCCTGCTTCCCCCTACACTTTTATTATCGTGATTTGAGGAAAAAAGTTAAGTTTTTTTGAAAAATAATTTTTGAAGGGAGAATTATGCAATGAAAACCCTACAATATCTCGATATTGACGATCAAGGACGAATTACCCTCCCAGATGATATTTTGCGATCTTTGGGTAAAAAACGCGGCGATACGGTTGCGCTTGTTCAAAAAGACGGAAATATAAAGCTGGAGGACGATTTATACGTAATTATGCATAAGGAAGAATTAAAAGATTTTGAGCCTCAAATGACGCCGCAAGCGCAAAAGGCATTGCAAACCATGCTGCATAATAGAGAAATTCGAGCTAAAATGAGGGCTAAAAAATGAGCCAATCAACTATGTATGGCTGGAAGATAATGGTAGATACCAACATTATTTTTTTGTTTCTGCGCTCGGAAGATTCGAAAATTGCCGCCATAATTAGGTATATATTGCGCAATCACCATCTATTGTTAACAGATTATATTATTGATGAACTAAAAGAAAAAGTACGCGAAAAGATGCCGGAAAAAGAAGATGTTTTAATGACATTTTTAAATCATTTAAACATTGAAATTCTTCCGCACGGCTTTGAGGTTGATGAATTTGCAGATTTATACTTGCGAGATATAAAAGATGTGCCGATTTTAGCGACAGCCATAAAGAACGAAGCGGATGCTCTGTTGACCGGAGATCATGATTTTTTGCACATGAAAGGAAAAAGTAAACTTCCGGTTATGATTCTCAGCGTTGATGAATTTATATGGATATTTGGCGAAGCTGGATTAAATCAATATTTAAAATAATGAGATTTTATTTTATTTTCTTGCAGGAAAATTCATCTTTTATATCGAATAAACAATCGTTATCATACTGGCGTCTCTAAAAACTTATTTCCTCAAGCTCCCCGCCCTGAAGAGGCGAGGAGCTATCAGAGGAAATTAGCAGTTTTTAGAAGTTTCCATAATATAGTAAACGCCATTAAATTTTGCTATTTGCTTCCCCGCCCGAAGGGCGGGGAAGCAAACTCAAGTAAAAATATTTTTTGCGTTCACTATAAAATTCTGCATATGAGGTGTATGGTTATGTTTGAAATTTTTTCCGCAGGCAACGAAACGGTTACGCCTGCTCAAAGGCTGGCAAACGATAAACGAAACCGATATAACGAAGAAAAAGACATAAAGGCGACGTATCTAAACGAGAGCGAGCTTGATACGGACAGCGTTACCCGCGCCTTGCAAGTCGCAGACGGCGCAGCCTTTGTCTTAGCCTTTGTATCGCCCGATCTTTCTTTGGATTCCGTTGCGCAGAAACTGAAAAAATCCTTAGGCGGCGCAAAACTGATTATGCTTACGACCGCCGGCGAACTGTGCCGCGTAAACAGCGACAAAACTATATACCGCGCCGCTCCTGACAATAGGCGCAAAGTGCTTTTGCAGGTTTATTCCAAGCGCATGATAGAAGCAGTACATACCGTATCGGTACCGCTTCCGGACGACGATTTAAGATCCGGCAACGTGACTCTTTCCGCAAAAGAGAGAGTCGCGGCGCTTGAATACGAAATAAAAAAAATAAACCCTCCCTTTAGGATAAGCGTCAACCACACATTCGCGTTGGTTTACATAGACGGCGTTTCATCTTGCGAAACCTTTGTAATGCAAGCTATGTTAAACACAGGCAAATTTCCGTGCCCGTATATAGGCGGCAGCGCCGGCGGCAAGTTGGATTTTAAAAACACTTATATTTACGACGGCCAAAGGACCCTGCAACATCACGCTGTTATTACATTTATCAGGCTAAAGCACGATTACCGTTACGGTATTTTTAAATCCCAAGCCGCGGATCGCTTAAACGATTCGTTTACCATAGGTACCGCCAACACGTCGCTTCGCTATATCGAAACCGTTGTCACCGACAAAGGCACGGTTCCTTTTGTAGACGCTTTAAAAGAAAAGCTTCATGTAAATTCAATTCCCGCGCTAAACACTGCCCTTGAAAAATACACCTTCGCTTCGGATATTCGCGGAGAAAACTATATACGAAATCTTATGAGAATAGACGAAGCTACGGGCAAGGTATATTTCTTCTGCGACATAGCGACGGGCGA
>JAFXOC010000350.1 GCA_017529085.1 Selenomonadaceae bacterium
CACGTCCCTTATGCGCACGCCAAAAAACGGCGCGGCGGCGGGAGTTGAAGAACCCGCTTATTATTCTGAAAAAGGACCAACGGGGTTTGAATACGGCGCGGATATATTCAGGCTTACCGAACTTCTCGACAAAGAGGATATCGAGGGACTGAACGAGAGCGAGAAGGTGGAAAAGAACGAGATAAAAGCAAGGTTGCCGCAAAATATTTGGCGCGATTGGATGGGGCGGCGCGAAAAGAATTTCGGAGCGACGGAAGCTCTTTTGGAGCTTACGAAAAAAGGTTCGGTGCAGGTTTTGGTATTAGGCAGGGACGACAATGCGCCTTTAAGCCAGACTCATTGGGAGAACCGCCGCATTATGAATAGGGCAAAGAAACTAAATATCCCGCCCGACCGCTTTCAAAGCATGGTAGGGATTGACGAGTTTAACCTTATATTGTTGGCGAGATTGACCAACGACCTTACGGGTAAAAAGCCCAAGGTTTATGTCGAATATGCAAAAGGGGTAGGCGGGAAAACCGTTCCCGCGTTCTCCGACGAACCTATAGAGACTACCATAAAGGACGAAGTGTTGATAACCGGCGGCGTTATGACGCACGACATAAAAAAGGCGGATGTCGTGCTCATGGTGAACACGGATATAAAAGGGCGCACTGGAGCCGCGGACGAGTGGAACCCCAAATATACGGATTTGCCCAACGACAGTTTTGAGCGTCCCGGGGCAGTAGAATTTTTCTCTCGGGTGAAAAAATACGCAGACAAAGGCTATCCCGTCGCTATAGCCGATATTGCTTTCTTTAACGGTTCCGATAATTTTTTAATGCGAAACATTCGCGACAACAAGCTGTTTTTTAAACTCGCCTCTTATTCAGGCTGGAACACGCCGACAAACAGTACGGGTTTTGTTTTAGCAAGCGCCATGTTCGCAAAAACCACGCCCAAAGAGGCGAGAGAACGGGTTCTTCTAAGAAGATACTTGGATGATTGGGTATATCAAGCGAATGTCAGAGGCGCAATGTCTACCAGACTATACGAGCGCGATCAAGGCGAACGCGTGTTGCATCTTAACGATACAACGGGTGACTTTGCCAAAGAGACTTCTCAGATGATGCGGGACTTTGCAAAAACCAACCTTCCCGATTTTAAAACAAAGGATAAAATCGAAGTGTTCTTCCCATGGAACCGTTTGTTTGAATGTGGGATTAGGTTTTAAAATTATCCGTCGTTATAGTCAAGGCTAAAATTTTTTTTTACGTTTGTTTCCCAGCCCGAAGGACGGGGAAACAAACGATTATAACAATAAATAAACCCCTCCATCGCCGCAAGCGGTGGAGGGGTTTATTTATTATTGCGTCAAATATGAACCGTTCCATTTATAGGTAACATCGTCAAATTGTACCGTAATACTGTTGCTTGAGGTGATGTTCTCGGCGGCTGTAAGTTTTACTTCCGTTCCGTTGTTGAATGTGGCGTTAAAAGTTTTCGCCGTTCCCGTACAAGACGCAAGGTCGGCGTATTTTGTATCTATAAATACAACCATATCGTCGCCCACCGCGTTTGAAAGTACGTCGTCGCCCATCTTGTGACCGACGTAGAAAGTGGTGTTGCCGTTAGCGGAGCCAACAAGGGTGTCGTCGGTGGTGTTGCTGAAGTTTTCTCCGATGCCG
>JAFXOC010000351.1 GCA_017529085.1 Selenomonadaceae bacterium
CCCCTTATTAAAGTTTTTTCTTTCTCTTTTTTCTTTGCTTCTTTCTTTTTTCTCTTTCTTTTTTACAAAAAAGAAAGAGAAAAAGAAAGAAGGAACTTGCCTTTACCACTAGTGAGGTTCTTATGAAATATATTCTGCTTATACTTTGCTTTTTCCTGCTTCCTACTTTTGCCTTTGCAAAAACGGTGACTGTGACGGGATATGGAGGAAGCGTACAAACCGCCGAAAAAGACGCGCTTAGGAACGCTGTGGAGTCTGCCGTGGGCGTTTATGTGGATTCAAAGACTCTGACGGAAAATTACGCTCTTGTTAAAGATAGAGTGTTTACAAGTTCCGAAGGTTTTATCGCAAGTTTTGAGAAACTTTCCGAAAAATACGAAAACGGAATTTATATCGTAAAAGTGCGCGCGGACGTTAGGGAAGAATTTTTCGGCAACGTCGTTACGGATAAACAAAAACGCCACATGATAAAAACGCAGCTTTTAGACCCGTCCGTTGCCGTTATCGTGAAAGGCGACGGCTCCGGCGTTGTCGAAAATTCTCTTGTGGCGGGGCTGAAAAATATCGGCTTTACAAGAATAGTCAATTTTAACGCCAAGCCCGAATATTTGATAGAAGCAACCGTTACGTTAAATAAAACGGGGTTGACCGGCGGAATATACAATATAAAATTAAATGTAACGAATAAAGCGACGGGAGATGTGGTTTTTAGCGGAGAGGATTCCGCGAGAGGCGCGGGGAGTATGGGGAAAACCCGCGCGTTAAAGAGAATTTGCGAAAAACTTTTGGGACAAATCGACCTTACCGTGATGAAGAGCGCGGCTAGTATGAAAACTCATATCAAGATTGTTATGGCGAACCACCAAAGCCTTAGCATAACGGAGAAAACCGATTTGTTAAACAATGTTTCGGGAGTTTTAAAAGTTTATCCCAGGCGTTCCAAAAATAATATAACGGAATTTGACGTGGACTATTTCGGCAACATCGAGGATTTTGTAAAAGCATTGGAGCAAAAGGGAATCAACATAACGGAAATAGGTAGAGACTTTATTAAAATATAGAGATTAAACTTTAAATTTAAGTTTGATAAAGTTTTTTCTCTCTTTCTTTTCTTTGTTACTTTCTTTTCTTTCTCTCTTTTTTACAAAAAAGAGAGAAAGAAAAGAAAGTAAGAATTTTAAACCGGAAAGGAAAATTAGATGACAAACAGAATGCCGCCGCAGAATTTGGAAGCGGAAGAAGCAGTGCTTGGCGCTGTAATGATAAAAGAAGAAGCGTTTTCAACGGTCAGCGAGATATTGACGCCGGAGGATTTTTACAGGGAAGCCAACAGGCTCCTTTTTAAAACCATGCAGGAACTCTTTTACGAGCATGAAGCCATAGACCTTGTCACCGTGATAGAGTCCCTTCGTAAAAAGAAAGAATTGGAAAAAGTAGGCGGCGTTACGTTTGTGGCGGCGGTGGCAAACAGCGTGCCTACCGCCGCCAACGTATCCTTTCACGCAAAAATTGTGCGCGAAAAGGCGGATCTGAGGCGACTTATAGACGCTGCTACCATTATCGCATCGAACGCCTATAACGACGAAGAAGACGTCGACGTTATAATGGACGACGCTGAGCAAAAAATCTTGGCTGTGGCTAAGGGGCGCAGCGGCGGGGAGTTTACCCATATCAAGAACGCGGTATCCGCGGCTGTCGAACGTATTACCTACAATTACGAGAACAAGGGCGGGTTTACGGGGCTTCGCACCTCTTTTACCCAATTGGACGCTATCACCAACGGATTGCAGGCTTCGGATTTAATTCTTATCGCGGCGCGTCCTTCCATGGGTAAAACCGCCTTCGTGTTAAATATCGCCTCAAACGTGGCGAGGGATGAGAAGGTTGTGGCGTTCTTTTCCCTTGAAATGAGCAAGGATCAGCTTGTCAGCCGCATGATAGCGTCGGAAGGCAATATTGATTCCCAAAAACTGAGAACAGGCGATCTTGAGCAGGAGGATTGGGATAATGTGGTGAGAACGGCGGATACCCTCTCTATGATGCAACTATACATAGACGATACCCCGGGAATCAGCATTATGGATTTAAGGAGCAAAGCGAGAAGGCTTAAAGCCGAATCGGGGCTGGACCTCATAATTATAGATTATCTGCAATTAATGCAAGGGCGGACTATATCTAAAGGTGATAACCGTCAGCAGGAGATTTCGGAGATTTCAAGATCGTTAAAAGCATTGGCGAGAGAATTAGACGTGCCGGTGATAGCCTTGTCGCAGCTAAGCCGCGGCGTTGAGTCCCGCACGGTAAAACGCCCCATGCTCTCGGATTTGAGGGAATCGGGGTCATTGGAGCAAGACGCGGATCTGGTTATGTTTTTGTATAGGGAAGACTATTATAATGAAGAAACCGAAAGAAAGAACATCACGGATATTATCATAGCCAAGCACAGAAACGGTCCCATAGGCAACGTGGAACTTTACTTCAGAAAGGAATACACGAAGTTTACAAATATACAGAGAGAAGGATAAAAGGAGTATGTATTTTGTACGAAATTGAAATTTATGCGGATAAAGACGGCAAAGAACCCGTAACGGAATATTTATTGGAACTCTTAATGAGAAACGATAAGAATAGCCGTATAAAAGCGCGAAAAATACAGGAGTACATAAATTTTTTATCAAAATGCGGCACTTTCATAGGAGAACCGGTAGTCAAACACATTGACGGGGATATTTGGGAACTTCGCCCCGCCAAAGATAGGGTGCTTTTTGTTGTTATGAAAAAAGGAAAATTTCTACTGCTACACGCCTTCACCAAAAAGACGTCAAAAACGCCCGAAAAAGAAATAGAAAGAGCGCGGGCAGAATATAAAGATTATCTTGAAAGGGGTTTAGACAGAGATGACGATCAATAAGGAGTATGAAACGGAAATTGCCACAGCCAAAGCAGAATACGAAAACGCAAAAGCCGGAGAAGAAGCCGCGATTGGCAGAAGTTGGAAAGAAGTCGAAAAAGAGTTGTTCACAGATGAAGAAATCCGAGCAAGCGAATTTAAAGCGTTGTTACTTGAAGCCTGTCTAAAGGCGCAAAAAAATATGGGATTGGACAAAAGACAAGTTGTAGAATTGAGTTTAGAATTTTTTGATGAGATGGAACAAGCCTTCACAGAAAATAAAGAACTTATAACAGCTTAAACTTCGATTATAAGGAGAAAAAACAATGTTTGTTCACGAACTGACGAGAAAAGGCGCCGCCAACGCGGTGGCTATCGTAGATAAGGGCAGAGAGATAACTTACGCCGAATTTAACAGGAAGGTCAGAGATTATCGGGATCATCTCTACGCCGACGGGGTGCGTAAAGGGGATAGAGTGGGAATTTTTTCCAGAAACAGCGCGGAGTTTATCTTTGCTTATTTCGGGATAGTGGCGCTTGGCGCTATCGCCGTGCCGATTAATTTCCAATTAAAGACCAGGGAAATCGCCTACATCATAAAAGACGCGGGGATACAGGTTATTTTGACGTATGAGAATTTAGACCTCACAGCCGCCCTTTTGGCTTTGGGTTGCGATACGAAACTATTGCAGGCGGATATAAATTCTTACGCTACGGGCTCCTTTGACGAAGCGCCGCAGCTTTCCCCGGATTTTAAAGAGGATAATCCCGCGACTATCATATATACTTCGGGCACAACGGGACTGCCCAAAGGCGCGGTGCTGTCTCATAATAATCTGATTTCAAATTTGGAGCAGATACGGGATTTAAAGACCAACAGCACTCATAGGGTGCTTTGCGTACTTCCCATGTACCATTGCTTCGGCTGGACCTGCGCCGTGCTTTACACGTTCTTCTCCGGTGCAAGCGTCGTAGTGCTGGATTCCTTTACGCCCAAAGAGACCATAGAAACCGTGAGAGAACATAAGATAACCGACTTTTACTTAGTGCCTTCAATATGCAGTTTGGTGACGAAACTCGCAAAGAAGGAGGACATGGCGTCGTTAAGATTGGTGATAAGCGCGGGAACGGCTTTGCCAAGAAAGGTTGCGGAGGATTTCACCGAAAAATTCGACAAGGTTATTGCGGAAGTATATGGATTATCCGAAGCAAGCCCCATAGTTACGATAAATCCCTTCGGGAAATCCCGCCCCGGCTCTATCGGCACCGTAATACCCGGGCTTCAATGGCGCATTGTTGATCCCAACAACAACGACGTGCATGAAGGCGAAACGGGAGAACTTATCGTAAAAGGTCCGAACGTGATGCTTGGTTATTGGAACCTTGAGGACGCGACGGAAGAAGCGTTGAGAGGCGGTTGGCTCCATACCAACGACGTTGTGCGAGCGGATTCCGACGGGTATATTTACATAGTTGACCGCATTAAAGATATGATAATCTCAATGGGAGAGAACATATACCCACGAGAGGTTGAAGAGCTTATCTATCATTTCCCCGGCATATACGAAGCGGCGGTCGTAGGCGTGTATGACAAACTTCGCGGTCAGGCGGGCGTATGTTTTTACACTCTGCAAAACGGGGTAGAGAATTTTAACCCGAAAGAGCTAAAAAAATTCCTACAGGAAAATCTTGCGCTATACAAGATCCCGCGGGAATTTTACAGGTTGGACAAATTGCCGAGGACAGCGACGGGCAAAATCTCAAAGCGAATTTTGGCGGCGAATTAC
>JAFXOC010000352.1 GCA_017529085.1 Selenomonadaceae bacterium
GATTTTTAAACCCTTCCGTTGCCCGACGGTATAACGGTAAATACCTTCGTGTTGTCCCAAAATATTTCCGCTTTCATTGACAAAATTTCCTATAGGCGGTAATTTTTTTTGATTGTCCGTTATATAGGAAATATAATCCCCCGAAGGAATAAAGCATATATCCTCCGAATCCTTTTTGCTTGCGACTGATATGCCGAACGTCTTAGCCATGTTGCGAACTTCCGATTTCGTGAAATTTCCCAACGGAAAAATTGCGCGGGAAAGTTCCTTTTGGGACAGTTGATATAGCATATAAGATTGGTCTTTTGCGGCGTCTTTTGCCTTTGATACAAAATACGCTCCATTCTCAGAGATTATTTTCGCATAATGACCCGTTGCGACAAAATCCGCATCCAATTCGTCCGCCAAACGAAGCAGAGTTTTAAACTTAACCAAGCGATTGCATGACACGCAGGGATTGGGCGTTCTGCCGGATAAGTATGCGTTTTTAAAAGTGGTTTCGATTAAATTTTGAAAATCTTTGCGAACGTCCGCTATTCTGTGTGAAATATGAAGTTCATCCGCAACTTTTGCCGCGTCATTTGCCGCAAATTCCGACGAATCGCATTGAACAAGCGTAACGCCTATTACCTCATAACCTTCTTTTTTCAGCAGCGAAGCTGTTACTGCGCTGTCCACTCCTCCGGATAAACCTACGATTACTTTTTTCAATTTGTCACCGCCTTATTTATTCATTGTTTTGATAGTAAACGCCATTAAATTTTGTGGTCTGCTTCCCCGCCCTTCGGGCGGGGAAGCAAATTCAAGTAAAAATATTTTTTGCGTTCACTAGAAAAACACGAAAGTTTAATAATCAAGATATTTGTAGGGATTTAACAAAAAATCAGAAGCGTTTACAGACGTTATATCATTGGTTATTGATAAATTCTCGCCTCGATACAATATTATCTTCCCTGTTACTTCGGTATTGGTTTCTTCTTTAAATTTATTTTCCAAAGTTTTGCTTATTAAATGAACGCTTTGATTATCGTCCTGCGCTTTAGAATATTTAACCTCAATCCAATATGAATTATTTGTTTTTTTCCCCATAAGAACAATATCTATTTCTTTATCGCGCCTGCCCATATTTTCATCGACAACGCTTTTATACTTGAATGTACTGTACTTGTATGAAATTTTTTCGTCTTTGGCAAGCTGATAAAAAATAATATCCTCAAGCATACGTCCTTTAATATCGCTTTCTAATTTATCGTACACAATATTTCTTATCTGCGCCGGACAAGCCAGCAACTCTTTTGAATTTTTTAATACGTTTAGTTCGCTTTCAAGTTGCGAATATCTTAACCCGGGTTGAGTAAAAATCACTTCGTCGCTATTGGGCACCCGATAAATCACATCAGCCCATTCAAGATATTTCTTGGCTTCTTCAATGGTTTCGCGGCTTGCTTTGGCGATTAAAGGTTCTTTTATGGACAATGACAAGCGAATTTTATCTTGAAAATCTTTGGACTTCAAAAACGAAAAATCCATATCAGTCGTTTCTTTATTTTTTAACAACAAATCATAAAGCGACCCAATATCGTGAGATTTAAAAGCGCGGTTCACCGTGCTCATTAAAAAACTTATATTGTTCAGTTCTATTATTTTCTGTAAAAATGTGCTAAACTCGCCCCTTTCGTAGAATTCCCGCAAAACTCCGAATTCTCCGTCGCGCCCCGCTTGAGCCAAACTCCTCTCTATATTTTTCACTATGGCGGAGTTTATGTAGTTATTTTTATTGTCATTATTGTAAAATGTCTTGCCATCGGTGAGAGTGCCGCCGTATTTAATATATTCGTCCAAATCTTTGCCAAGCAAATAATTGTATTCTTTGTACGATATATATGTCGTATGAAGCAAGCGGCAACGGTCATATAATTCATCGCGATACGCCAAATCCAAAGCGTAAGAATCCGTACCCGAGAGTATTATTTTTTTCCCGAGCGCAGCGTATTTATCAGCTAAAATCGAAGCGGCATTTACAAAATTGCTTAATTTTGTCACTTCGTCAATGTAAATAATATCGTATTCATCGTATTTTATCAAATTTTGATTGAGCGTTCCGATATCGTCTTCGTAGGAGCATTGAATAAGCAGGCATTTATTTGCATTTTGCTCCAAAAGGGATTGCATAATGAGCGTGGTTTTTCCCGTTCGTCTTAATCCAAACAACGCGCATATTCTTTTATCATTGGGGGCGTTTATAAACCTTTGTAAATCATTAAAAACATCGCGTTTTTTATATTCCGCAACTCCGTAAGAATTTATAAGTTTTCGTAAATTTTCATTTGAATATATCTCCATAGCTATACCTTCGTTTAAATCTAATCATTTCACAACAATTAAATTGCCTCATTCAAACTTCCCCGCCTATAACCTTCCGTATCTAAGGTTATATATGAAAATTCCAATGCCTTTAGCCTGTTTATAATTTCAATTCTCATAGCGAAAAATTTTGAAAAATCCTCGGGCAAAATTTCAATTCTCGCCAAATTCCCGTGCAATCTAAGTCTTGCTCCTGCGAACCCAAAACTGTTCAATATTTCTTCAGCCGCTTCTATTTTCTCAAGTTTTTCCTTTGTGATAATCTCCCCATAAGGCACACGCGAGGCAAGACAAGCCAAGGCGGGTTTGTTCCATGTGTCTAAATCTAAGCTCTCTGAAATTTCCCGTATTTCCTTTTTTGTAAGTTTGGCTTCTAACAGGGGACTTACAATTTTAAGTTCCCTTATCGCCTTCATTCCCGGGCGGTAATCTCCCATATCGTCAAGATTGGAGCCTTCTGCGACAAATTGTACGCCGTTTTCTACGGCGCATTTTTTTATATTTTTAAATATCTCAAGTTTACAATGATAGCACCTATCCTTGGGATTATTCGCTATGATAGGAAAATCTAAAGGACTGACCGAAAGCAAAATATGACGGACGTTTAAATTTTTGGCGATGGATTTTGCCGACTCAATTTCCTTCATTGGGACAAAATCGCTCATAACAGTAATTGCAAGCGCATTTTCACCAAGCGCGTCTTTAGCCGCCTTTAACAAAAGGGTGGAATCAACCCCCGCAGAAAACGCCACTGCAAGCGAATCATATTTTTTTATAATGTTTAAAAGTTCTTTGTAACGCTTTTCTGTTATGATTTCTCCCATGTTTCCACCAACTCTTTAGCCGCCATGTAAGGCTCCTTCGCCCCCGCAACGGCGGAAACCACAAAAAATCCCGAAACGCCCGTAGCTTTTAGTTCGGGTAAATCATTTGCTTTTACGCCGCCGCCAACCACAACTGGGATTTTGCTGATTTTGGCAAGTTCCGTAAGTTCGTCAAAGGCTCTCGTTTCAATCGTCCCGTCCTCTTGAAGCCCCGCATCTGGTTTTGTGGCGGTGGCGTGGAGAGGTCCTGCGCCGAAATAATCTATTTTGGAAATATCCGCATTTTTTACATAATCAATAAGTTCGTGAGATTTTGCAGATAATCCCAAAATAGCGTCGTTTCCTAAATATTTCCTCGCCGTTTCGACGGGAATATCCTTTTGTCCCACATGAAGCCCGTCAACGGCTATTCCCATATCTCTAGCCGCAAGATAAATATCAAGACGATCGTTTACAATAAGCGAAGCCGTATTTTGAGATTTTTCAATAGCTTTTGCGGCTTTTCTCGTACACTCGATAATATCTCTCGCGCTTAATGTTTTAGCGCGAATTTGAACCATTGTAAATCCTGCCTCAACCGAACTATACA
>JAFXOC010000353.1 GCA_017529085.1 Selenomonadaceae bacterium
ATACTTTCATTTTACATTATAGCACGGGTTGCCACAGCATGGCTATTGTTATATTTTTGAACGAGGTTCTACACTAGAAATAAGCTTATGAGAAAATAAAAAAAGCAATCGGCTTAATTAACCGACTGCTTCGATATTTTCAATCGCACACAAAAAACATTTTGTATACAATGTGTGTGTGTTGTTGGTGGAGACGAAGTGCGACCAACAACACACACGAATTTTTATCCTAATGCGATTCCATTTTTGAGAGCAATTTCGACTATTTTTTCTTTGGAAAATTTGGTTACTTTTGAAATAAATTCTAAAGATTGATTAGCGTGGAGAAGTTCTAATATTACCTCGCTCTTTCCCTTTTCTACTCCTTTTTTCTCAATGCCATCGCTTAAATTACACATAGCCGTAGCCTCCTCTGTCATTTCGACCGTCATCGGTATTTTAAAGTTATACTCCAAAATTTGCTTCTTTTCCTTCGGCTCTATTTCTGTCGAAAGCAACACGGAAAGCAAGCGTAAGACGTCGTTACTTTCCCTTGCCAGACTGCCTAGGTTTATAATAACTGTATTTATCACATCATATTCGGATTTCTTATAATCGCCAGCGCCGATAATAGCTTCTTCCTGCATAGAAAATCTTACAATACTGTTTTCTCGCTTTTTAGGCGGATTCGGGCAAATCCATATAGACACTACTTTTCTTAATTTGCCGTAATCTTGACCCGAAAATATTGTACCATTCTGCGCAGAAATCATACGCCCACAGTAATAAGCAGCACGTTTTAAGATAGGGTAGCCGGGATGATAATCATTTTGTTCTTCGATGTTTATGATTAAATTAGATAGTGTGTCTTTCGTTGACGCCGAAAAGCGAATATCGTAAAAAATATCGCCCTCAAATAAATCTTTGTAACTGTCGCTAATTCCTACAACACGTTCCGGCGCGTTTGTATCTTCAACTCTTACGCTTCCAACTTCGGGCGGCTCAATACATTTTATTATTTCTTCAATGGTATTATCCTTATATTCTGTCAGCGTCCCCTTCAAAATCCACGCCAAAATGTGTTTATCCGCTAAAATATTGCGACAAGCGGCATCGTAGCGGATTTTATCTTCGGAATAGTCTATATCTCTCGCCAGAGCGGTATTCATTATAGCTTCGCCCCCTTTTTTTCATCTATTATAACATATTTACAAAAAATTTCTATCCCTCTCTGTTAAAAATATAAAAAAAATAGGAGCTTGGCGTTTTTACCAAGCTCCCTAAAATCTTTTCCAGATACTTTTTTCCTGTGCCTATCTTTTAGATAACACCTATCTCCGTTGATGATACCTTCGCCAGAAATGGTGTATGAATGTTTTCCATCGACAGTTCTTTTCGTATATTCTATCTCTGCAAGAATGAATTTGGAAGTCGATTTATCGTTTTGGTTTCTTGATTTTTTTCCATCTTTATTTTTCTTGTATTCCTTTTGTAACGTAACCATTTTTTGCAATAATTCTGATTCCTTATCTAAAGGTATATTTATCAGAGCATAGAAATCGGTTTCATTAAATCTTATTCCTGTGTGATGCCATGATTTTTTTCTAGGAGAATGTTTTTCAGAACACTGAGGTTTATATATGAAGCGGCTTTGATAAATTCGTCACTTACATTGCGACTTTTTAACGCTTTGATTATATCTTGTTTTTTCCATCTGGATATAGGTTTCTCACCGCTTGCATAAGCAGCTACGGCATTATTGCTCATAGAAATTCCAGAATATCCATTTCCCTTGTATTCTCCATCACTCATCATAATAACCTCCCCCATTGACACTACATTATATTGCGTAGCTCTCTTCAGTCATAGTGTTGCCAAAATGTTATGTTCCTTTGTATTTCGAACTGTACTCCGATGACTAC
>JAFXOC010000354.1 GCA_017529085.1 Selenomonadaceae bacterium
CAGGTTGGCGAAAGAAGTGAGGTATGGGTATAGAGGCGGGCGGGCTTTAGGGGATGGGGTCAGTCCTATTTTTCGGTTAATGGATGGTATTATAGATTTCGGAATTTCTTTAAGGGCGAGCGATATACATATAATGCCGATGGAAAAAGAAGCGCGTCTTCGTTATCGAATTGACGGCGCTCTTTTTATGCCGAAGATTGAAATTCCGATTGAGATTTTGGAACAGATGGTAGCTCGCATAAAGATTATGGCGCATATTAAGTCTGTTGCTGTGGGAACGGCGCTTGACGGTCATATTGCTTATAAGAAAGGCGAAGATACGATTGATATCAGAGTCGCAATAGCGCCCGTGAAGTTTGGGGAAAGCGTTGTGCTTCGTATAATGAACGCCGAGCATAGGTTGCGAAGGATAAATGAATTGGGCTTGTCTAAAGATTTGGAGGATAGTGTAAGGAGTGTTATTAACCGTTCGGCGGGGATGTTTATAGCTTGCGGTCCGATGAATTCGGGGAAAACCACATCTTTATACGCGATTTTGCAGGAGATAAATTCGCCTACTAGAAATATTATGACTGTTGAGGACCCCGTTGAGGGCGTGATTGAGGGGATTAACCAGATAGCGGTCAACGAGGAGACGAATTTGGATTTTGCGGGCGGTTTAAGGGCGATTTTAAGAATGGACGCGAACGTTATAATGGTCGGGGAGATAAGGGATGAAGAAACGGCAAAAATAGCCGTTCGCGCCGCGCTTACCGGTCATTTGCTCCTTACTACGCTTCATGCGGAAAATAGCGTAAGCGCCCTGTTTCGATTGAGGGAAATGGGAGTGCCGAGTTACCTTATATCTGCGACGTTGTCGGGGATATTGGCAAGCCGTTTGGTCAGAAAAATTTGTCCGCATTGTAAAGAGGAATATAAGATTGTGGACGGCGATGAGGAAATATTTTTTGACAAGGGGAAAATATCCGAAGGAGATATATTTTATCGGGGTAGAGGATGCGAAAAATGTTATGGTACTGGGTATTTGGGACGAACGCCCATAAACGAATTTTTGCGGCCTAATAGGGAGATACGGGAAGAAATTCTAAATTCCGCAAAGATTGACGAGGTGCGCAGAATAGCAAAACAGGCGGGATTTAAGGATATGTACGAAGACGCTATGGAAAAGGCGAGAATGGGAGTTACAACGCTTGAGGAAATCGGGAGGGCGCTTTATGTCGAATAAATTGCAAAATATTCTCGTTTCAGCCATAGAAAAAAACGTTTCCGATATTTATATGACAGGCGGTCAAAGGATTTTTTTCAGAGTTGACGGAGAGATGTTTCCCGTAAGCGAAAATAAAATTGACGAATCGGAAATTGAAGAATTTTTGGGATTGATAATAGAGGATAGGCAGAGGAAAATTTTAGAAGCAAACAGAGCCGTTGATTTTTCTTATTCGATTAACGGACGAAGATTTCGCGGCAACGCTTATTTTCAGAGGCAGAGATTGGCGGTGGTTTTGAGGCTCTTGTCGGACAGATTTTTTACCGTTGAGGAAATAGGGTTAGGTCGCGCTTTTGACGAACTTTTGAAATTGCGTCACGGGTTGGTTCTTGTTACGGGTAAGGTCGGTTCGGGGAAAACCGCTTCAATCGCAACTTTCCTGCAAACGGTGAATAATGTGAGGGGCGCTCATATTATAACTTTGGAGGACCCGATAGAATATATCTACGAGCCGGAAAAATGTTTCATTAGCCAAAGAGAATACGGCGTAGATTTTTTTGATTTTGCGGAAGGGTTGAGGAATGCTTTAAGGGAGATGCCCGATATTATTTTGGTGGGAGAGATTAGAGACAGGAAGACACTAAGAACAGCCATAGCCGCCGCGGAAACGGGGATATTGGTGCTGGGGACGCTTCATACAAAAAGCGCCAAAGAAACTGCGCTGCGCATTGAAGGAATGTTTGATGAAAGCGAACGTGAAGCGATTAGGAGCGAATTTGCCGAGGTATTCGCCGCCGTTATTTCTCAAGAATTGTTGCCGAGGGAAGGCGGAGGACGGATACCCTTGGTTGAAGTTATGTTTGAAACGTCCGCCGCGAAGAATTTGATTAGACAGGGAAAATACGCTCAATTGGAATCCGTTATTTTAAGCGGAGGGGCTAAAGGCATGGAGACAAAGGCGGCGGCGCTCAATAGGCTTTTTCGGGAAGGTAAAATTTCTCACAAAACTTTTCTAGCTGTAAAAGAAGGTCTGTAAATGACGCTTTTTTCGTATAGAGTTTTAAATTCGGATAAAGAAATCGAAGAAGGCGAGCTTGAGG
>JAFXOC010000355.1 GCA_017529085.1 Selenomonadaceae bacterium
AGGCCATGGTACTCCTTACGAAGCAGCAGGCTGCTTTTGCAGGTCTTGATTTTGAGGCTTTGCGCCTTTTTTCTTCTGAGATATACAGTTTTCAAGGATCTCCGCCGGTTATAGGTGTGGAAAGTTTGAGTCCATATTAAAATTGGTATAACGCAAAAGCCATAAGCCCTTGATGCTAACAAACATATTTCTCTCTGCACGTCAAGCAATCCTTGAACGTGCAGATTTTTTATTCCGGAAGCTGTCTTTACGAAGTTGGTGGATGATGCAGTTCTGTATTTCTGTTTTGGGAAATACTGCTTCTATGGTGTTGCGAAAAAAAACTCCCAAGTGATGTTCTCATTTTACATCACTTGGGAGGTTGACACAAAATCCGGGATAGCCCCACAGCCTGAAACAAAAAGATTTTTGTTACCTTGGATAGTACAATTTATATCTTATTTTGATGAAAATGATCGGATTCTATATCAACAAAAGCGAACTCCGCATATTTGCCCGTTATTTTCTGAGGAGCGGCTGTGTGCTGCAACGGAAAGCTCCCCCCGCGAATCTCGACAATTTATAATCTATATATTCGACTTTTATACCGCGTTTCTCCAATTCCTTGCCTACGGTATCTTTGAACGCAATATCCGTTATATAGGTGTGATCGTCAATGGGCAGTCCGTTGGTTGCCAACGCTTGCGCTTCGTCTTTGCTGACGGTGATTTTGTCCCACGATTTTAACTCCGTCGGCAAACCTTCGGGCATAGCCTCTTCGCATACAATCATTAAACCGTCTCTCGGAAAACTCAGTATGCAATCAAGATGCAAAATATCCTTATCCATCTTGACTTCGACAACGTTATAACCGAAATGTTTCAAATAGTTTCTGAGCCATACGACACCTGCATGGTTGGTAGCTCGTCCCGAATTTCCCACAAAAACGGTTTTCTTGTAAACCAACACGTCGCCGCCCTCAAGAAACGGCCCGACCGTTGAATCATTGCCTTCCGAGATATCCGCTTGCGGTATTGACACATAATAGCAACCGCTTTTTTCTGCTTCTTTTTGTAAAATGGGTCTAATCGGAAGAACTTCCAGTCTGCGATAGAGCGAGAAAAGTGAACATTCGATAATATGATTACCGATCGTTATGAACGGATCTCTTGCAAAAAAGTTGCAGACACCTGCGGCTTCTGTGTAACCGTTCTCAACATTTCCAAGCATTTTCTCGTAATCCGTGAGCAAACGCGGTCTTTGCACTTCGACGCCGTATTTTTCCAGCACTTCTTTCAGATTTTTCCGTTCGAGTGCCCACGCCTTCATATTTTCATCCGTCACTTCCGGAACCTTAGCGTTAGCATCAACATATTTTAGAATGTTCTTTCCGAGCACAACCTCCGTCTGTGTCATCACTACGCGTTTGAGGGGAGCAAATTCGCTTTCCACGAAAACCGTTTCCGCCGCAAAAGCGGTATTCATTCCTCCGGCTGTGCATAGCGCGACTGTTGCCAAAAGCGCGCACCCCATCATCGAAAACAACTTTTTTTTCATCTGTTTGCCTCCTTAAAGTGTAGTATACCTAAAAACCGGTCTTTTCCAGGCTGCCGACAAATTCAAAACAATGGATGAAAGTTCTTTTTCTCTGTGTTCCTGCAAGAGCCTAAACTATAACTTCCCTATTCAATTATAGGGCGGAAATCATTTATTTGCAAAAAAAATTGCTTTTTCGACTCTCAAATAATTTGACGAAATCATTACATTTTCTCATAATTACCACTTTCAAAAAATTTGTGAACTACTCCCGCTTCTATAGGCGGGAGTAGTTCATTTTCACTTTAGGCAGTTCATTTTCACTTTAGACAGAAAAAACTTTTTTGCCTTCAAAATAAGTCGCGATAGGCTTAGCCTCGTGAATTTCAGTTTCCGGACAAGACAAAACATCTTTGTTGACGAGGAGGAAGTCGGCATATTTGCCGGTCTTGATACTGCCGCGTTCGTTTTCGATGAACATTTGCTTTGCGACGTTGATTGTCAGAGTCGTAATGGCTTGTTCGCGGGTGATTAATTCTTCCGGCCAACGAGGTTTTCCGTTTTCGAGGTGCCATTGACCCGTAACGGCAACTTCAATAATGCCGAACGGATCGTCGGGGCTGCCGGTCAATGCGGGAAAGTCCGAGTGCGAGGTTACGTTAACGCCGTTGTCGAAGTATGACTTCATCGGGAAACCTTCTTCGCCCATGTTTCCGGGAAGACGTTCCATCAGAAAATCTCTCATATCGTCGCTGTTGTGGTGCCAAAGCATACCTTCAGTGACATAAATGTTGTGATCTGCCATGCGCTTGTAGTCCGACGGCATGACGCCGTACACGTGAACAAGCGTGTTGCGCATTTCGTCCTTGCCGCCGTTAACGTATGCGTTGACGACGCGATTGACCGCCTTATTGCCCATTGTGTGAATATGCATCGTCAAATTTTTTTCGTTAGATTTGCGCGTAATGTAGGTAACTTCGTCTTCCTCCCAGTTGGCGATTCCCTGATGTCCGTCATTATAAAGCGGTTCGATAAAGCCCGTACCCGTTTCAACCGTGCCGTCCATGAAAAGTTTTACCCAGTTTGTCTTTACATGCTTGGAAGCATATTTTTGAACCTCAAGCGATTTTTCCAAATTTTTATCAATGTCCATCCAGCTTTCAAGTTCATAACTCAAGCCGGCCATAAAATGAAGGTCGCCCGCTTTGTCCATTTCATTCGCGGCTCTGTAATAACTTTCATTGTAGAAATAGTTGCTCCAACCGTCCATATACATTGTGTAGCCTTCCGACAGCAAAAGTTTTTGGATATCCTGCAAAGTTTCTTTTGCCAAGTCAACGGAAAAAATCTTGTCATTGTCCAAGAAAGACCGCGTGTAAGTTCCTGCCTGTTCCTTGAGAAAACCTGTCGGAGTGCCGTCTTCGCCGAAAACAATTTCGCCGCCGCGAATTTTATTTTTGAGTACGGTGCCGTCCGCCGTCATGATACCCGCATTGACAAGTGCGATTGTATTCACGAGAGATTTGTGACCTTCCTCGTCGGCAATGTACATGGGAATATCGCTGCAAATGGCGTCCAACTGTTGACGAGTAGGCATATTGTTTTCAAAAATCAAAAATTTCCAGCCGTAACCGAAGATAGCCGTCGCGCCGGTTTCTCTTGCCTTTTTAACCGCCGCCGGAATGACTTCCGCCAAAAATTTTTCCGGAGTGGTTTCTCTGTCCATTGTCGTGCCGAATTTCGGAATACCGAGAGCATTAGAATAATGTGCGTGCCCGTGCCGCAAGAGGGCATGACAAGACCTTTGCCGGTGTAGTCAATAATTTCGGTCTTTCCTGCGTCAATAAAATTTTCAACGCCCTTTTTGTCGCCGACATAAACAAATTTGCCATCCTTCACTGCAAAAGCCTCGACGATCTGATTGCCTTCGGAAGTGAAGATTTTACCGTAAACAACCATCTCTGCTGCATTGGTTTTCATCATAGTCCCTCCTAAACTTTTTAAGGGAATCTCTAAAAACGATTTTTTGTTATCTCCCCGCCGCGAAGCGGCAGGGAGATAACGGAACGTAATTGTAATTTTAGGGAGTTTTTTAGCAACGTCATTAACTTAAGCTTTCCCCTTGAGGGGAAGGGGGACCGCATTAGCGGTGGATGAGGTGTCAAACCTCCTTGAAAATTTATTTGAAATAAAGCTGGCAATAAGCTAAAACATTATTTACTTAAAATATATTTTTCAGCATTTAAGTGAAATACCTTTTCTTTTTCTTCTTCGGTTAATTCTAAAGAATCCATAAATTTCATCATATCAGACAAGCTTTCATACGGATAATCAGAACCAAAAATAATGCTGTCTATACCAAGCGCCTTCTTCGTACATTCGAAAGCAGGTTTAGACATATTGCCGCTTGTTGTTACAACAACATTTTTATTTTTAAAGTAATAAGAAACAGTATGTTTCATTTTTACTTCGTCATCCCGAATCCATTTAAAACGATTATCAACTCTATCCAATATAAATGGGAAAAATTCGCCCAAATGACCAAGAATCATTCTTAAGTTGGGGAATTTATCAAATGTCCCGTTTAATATGATTCTTAATGATGTTTTCATAGCATCTAAGCCAAAACCAAGTCCAGGGGAAGAATATACGTAACCCATGTCTTTCATATCTTTATCATCAGATACTTGTGGATGAACATAAAACGCGCATCCCAATTCTTCAGCTTTGGCAAGCAAAGGAAGATATTTTTCTTCATATAAATGTTCATTCTTATAATTAGAATGTGTGTGCCAATATTTAAAACCAAGCTCTTTTACACAGCGTTCAAGTTCTTTTATGGCCGCATCAACATAAGGTGTTGGTAAAACGGCAGCGCCAAGGAAACGCTCTGGATATTTGTTTATAATTTCAGCAACAGCATCATTAGATTTCTGGGCAAAATATATTGCCTCTTTTTCCGGTAATTCTTCCAGTGCAGGGGAAGAGGCCATAACGCCTACATCAATGCCGTTTTTATCCATGACGGCAATTCTTTCTGCTCCAAAATTCATAAGCTCATCAATAACCGGGTATTCGTTCGTTACCCCGCCAAGATGAGCAAAAAGTTTATCTCTCACTTCCAAGGTTTTGGTTTCCGGATAATATCTCACTGAATTATTACGTGTGGAAAGATATTCCATCAATTCAGGTAAGAAATAGTGAAATTCGCAGTCAATTATTTTCATCATAGTCCCTCCTAAACTTTTTTAAAACCATGTTCCGTTATCTCCCTGCCGCGAAGCGGCAGGGAGATAACAAAACGTAATTGTAATTTTAGGGAATTTTTTAGAGGTTCCCTTATGCTTTATAGACTTCTTCGCCGTCAATGATCGTGGCGATAATCTTTGCCTTTGCAACTTTATCCAAATCGTCGTGCAGGAAGTCGCAGTCAAACACCGTCATGTTGGCGATTTTTCCGAACTCGATGGAGCCCAGGCGACTTTCCTGACGCCATTGACGGGCAACGTTTATCGTCATTGCGCGAAGCGACTGTTCGCGAGTGATAGCTTCTTCCATATTGCGCGGCTGTGCTACCTTACCGATTCCTTTCGGGAAGTTGCGCGCTTCGGCTGCGTAAAAGCTGTTTTTGATGTCAAACAGCGGCGACACGGGATAATCAGAATGAAATACCACGTTCGCGCCTGCGTCATAGAAAGATTTTATCGGATAGCCTTTCTCCGCGATTGCTTCGCCGACGTATCTGACTTCCTGTTCATAAATGTTCGCTTCTTTCGGACACCAAAGAGTAAAAACAGCCGGTACGGAGCCAGTCTTTGCCATACGCTGGATATCTTCTTCTCGGACAAATTGCAAATGCGCCAAAATGTTGCGCTGATCCATATCGCCGGTAATTTTTTCCGCGTCCTCAATGCAATCAAGCATAAATTTAGTTGCGCCGTTTCCTATGGAATGAACGTGTACCGATAGCCCTTCGGCATCTGCCGCAACAATAAGCTCAACCATTTTGTCGTGGTCGTTGAAACGTTCCAAGCCGTGATAACCGGGCGTATCAAGATAATCATCAATTTGCCAGGCGGTATGCGCCTCGGTCACGCCGTCCAGAAAAGCCTTGACGCCTACAATGTGAAAATATTCATTGCTG
>JAFXOC010000356.1 GCA_017529085.1 Selenomonadaceae bacterium
AACGTGTTGTTGCAGGTTTTAGACGACGGCAGATTGACGGACAGCAAAGGGCGCACCGTGGATTTTACCAATACGGTGATAATCATGACGTCAAACGCGGGGGCAAAATTCTTAAAGCCGACAGCAACCGCTCTCGGGTTCAGTCAGGGAAATTCCGACGAAAAAGACTACGAACGCAATAAGAGCCGCGTTATGGAAGAAGTCGAACGTATTTTTGCGCCGGAGTTTTTAAATCGCTTGGATGAAATGCTTGTCTTTAGAACACTTGACAAAAAAGAGCTTTCAAAGATTATAGATATTTTATTGAAAGACGTGAAGGCGCGGTTGAAGGAAAAGGGCTTGACTCTCAATCTCAGCGCGGGTGTCAAGGATATTTTGATAAAAGAGGGAACTGACAAGAATTACGGCG
This sequence comes from Selenomonadaceae bacterium, assembly GCA_017529085.1. Classification (GTDB taxonomy): domain Bacteria; phylum Bacillota; class Negativicutes; order Selenomonadales; family Selenomonadaceae; genus RGIG9201. The sequence goes on from JAFXOC010000356.1 coordinate 410, forward strand.
CGAGACCTTTAAGACGGGCTATCAGAAGAAAAATCGAGGACGAACTCGCAACTTTGGTTCTGGAGCAGAAATTCCACGCGGGAGACGCGATTATAGCCAAAAAATCGGGAAAAGAAATAGTGTTTGAAAAGAAGGAAACCAGTGTCAAGGCGTAATTTCTTGGAACATGAGAATTTTTTCTCAAGGCTTAAAAATTGCGTTTTAAATTTTATCTACGCCGTTTTTTGGCTTCTTCGCAAATTCTTTCGCCTTGTAAGGGGAAGTTGATATGCCCAAAAAGAAAAAAACCGTCTTTGTGTGTCAGGAATGCGGTTACGATACGGTTAAATGGCTGGGTAAATGTCCCGGTTGCGGCGCGTGGAACACCTTAAAGGAAGAGATTGTTGCAGATGAAAAAAACCGTTCTCGTTCCGTTGGAATCGGCAACAGCTCTAAGGTTGAAAAGATAGGCAATGTCGAAGTAAGCGATTTGCCGAGATTTTCCTCCGGCTCGGGAGAGTTTGACAGAGTATTGGGCGGCGGCATTATCCCGGGTTCATTGACTCTTTTGGTGGGAGATCCCGGAGTCGGCAAGTCAACCCTTACGCTATCCACAGCGGCAAACGTTGCCGAAAGCGGGAAAAAGGCGTTGTACGCGACGGGAGAAGAAAGCGCGCGTCAGGTGAGGATGAGAGCGGATAGGCTGAACGCCGTCGCGGACAATCTGTTTGTGGTAAGCGAAACCAATCTGTCCGTAATCGAAACTCATACGGAGAACACAAAACCCGATTTGCTCATCATAGATTCCGTGCAGACCATGTTTCGCCCCGAACTTGAAAGCGCGCCGGGCAGCGTGTCGCAGGTAAGGGAATGCGCCGTGGAGCTGCTGAAAATCGCAAAAACCATGGGAATCGCCATTTTTATAATCGGTCACGTGACAAAAGACGGTTCCTTGGCGGGTCCCAGAGTGCTTGAACATATCGTGGACACGGTAATATATTTCGAGGGTGAACGTCACGCTTCTTACAGAGTTCTGCGCGCGGTAAAAAATCGTTTCGGAAGCACGAACGAACTCGGACTTTTTGAGATGCGCGAATCGGGGCTTCAAGACGTGCCGGACGCTTCCAAGATGTTTTTGTCGGAGAGAGTCGGAGATTCGGGAACGGTTGTGATTCCAGTTATGGAAGGCACTCGCCCGCTTTTGGTGGAGTTGCAGGCGTTAGCCGCGCAAACGCCTTACGTTCCGCCCAGACGCACATCGGACGCGGTTGATATAAAAAGTCTCCAGCTATTGTTGGCGGTGCTTGAAAAGCGCGTGCGATTGCCGCTTGGAACTTGCGACGTTTATGTAAAAGTTGCGGGCGGCATTAAAATAGACGAACCTGCGGCGGATCTCGGAATCTGCGCCGCCATAGCGTCAAGTTTTTCCTCTCGTCCTCTTATGGATAAAACGGTTTTATTCGGCGAAGTCGGATTATCGGGGGAACTTCGCGCGGTAAGTCAGGCGGAAAACAGAGTGCGCGAGGCTAAACGTATGGGATTTAAAAATGTGGTTCTGCCGAATAAAAATTTGAAAGATATAAAGAATGTTTTTAAGGACATAAACTTTTACGGAGCGGATATCCTCCGCGAGGCGCTGACTTTGGCGCTTCCGAGGG
>JAFXOC010000004.1 GCA_017529085.1 Selenomonadaceae bacterium
GTTCCTTCGTTCTTTTTTCTCTTTCTTTTTTGTAAAAAAGAAAGAGAAAAAAGAAAGAAGCAAAGAAAAAAGAGAAAGAAAAAACTTTATCAAACTTAATATTGTGAGTTTATACAAACTTTAAAAAGTTATATTATTAAAGTTCTTTTTCTTTCTTTTGGTTCTTTTCTTTCTTTTTCTTTCAAGAAAAAGAAAGAAAAGAACGGTTTTAAAAAATACTAGGAGGAATTATTTATGAAATTAGGAAAAATTACCGCGTTGGTTTTATCGGCTGCGCTTGTGTTTTCGGTTGCGGGTTGCGGCGGCGGAAACAATCAGGAAAAGCAGGCTTTGTCTTACAGCAAATCCCAAGGACCGTATTCGGATCTTTTTGAGCAGGGGGTAAAACCCATATTGGAAAAGCAGGGATATACGTTTGAGGGCAAGGATATGTCCGAACTCTTACAGGCGGATATTGCGTTGAACGAAGGCGAAGTGGATTTCAACGTGGAACAGCATACCGCCTATATGGAGAATTTCAACAGCAAACAGGGCGGACATTTGGCGGCGGTTACGCCTATTCCGACCGTGCCTGCGGGACTTTATCCCGGCTCTAAAAAATCCCTCGGCGAAATATACGACGGCGCAAAAATCGCCATTCCGAACGACGCGGCAAATACCGCGAGGGCTTACGCTCTGCTTCAAAAGATAGGCTGGATAAAGCTTGATCCCAATAAGAATTTGTCTACGGTGACGAGTCAGGACATTGTGGAAAATCCCCACAACATACAGTTTACCGAGATGAAGTCCTTGACAATTCCCGCCGTCAGAGAAGATTTTGATTTTGTGGCGCTTACCGGCTCTATCGTATACAATGCGAAAATCGACCCCTCAACCGCTCTCGCCAAAGAGGATATACTTCCGCATCTCCTTTTGCAGTTGGTGGTTCAGGAGAAGGATAAAGACAGCAAATGGGCGAAGGATATCGCGGCTGCTTATCATTCCAAAGAATTTGCGGATTATATGAAGGAAAACAACAAAGGGTTGTGGTTCGTGCCGGAGGCAAAATAAATGGGTGATTATACGTTAGAAGTACACGGGACTCATTCTTACGATCGCACCGGCGCAATCAGCGAACCCATTTACCTTTCCGCCACCTTTCGCCATCCCGCCTTCGGGCAAAGCACCGGTTACGACTACGGCAGAGTGGCGAACCCCACAAGAGATGCCCTTGAACAAACAATAGCCCGTTTGGAGGGTGGCGAAAGGGCTTGGGCGGTGTCTTCAGGCATGGCGGCTATTAACCTCGTTCTGATTTTATTCGATCCGGGGGATCATGTGCTGCTTTCGGAAGACCTCTACGGCGGTACGGTCAGGCTTGCCAACGAGATTTACGGACATTACGGGATAGATTTTGAATATGTCGATACGACTAATCTAACTTTATTGAAAGAAAAAATGCGCCCAAATACAAGGGCGCTTTTTATCGAAACCCCGTCCAATCCCATGATGTTTATAACGGATATCGCCGCAGCCTCCGAAATTGCCCATAAAGCGGGAGCGTTTCTTGTCGTTGACAATACTTTTTTGTCGCCGCATTTCCAAAAACCTCTGAAACTTGGCGCAGATATGGTAGTGCATAGCGGTACGAAATATCTATGCGGACACAACGACGTTATCGCCGGATTTCTGGTGGTAAAGGACAAAGCCGCCAAAGAAGCCGAACGGCTGGAAATGCTGGTAAAATCCGAAGGCCCCAACCTTTCCAGCATGGACGCTTGGTTAATGCTACGAAGCCTTAAAA
>JAFXOC010000039.1 GCA_017529085.1 Selenomonadaceae bacterium
AAAACAATAATAAGCGCAATATTGCAATTATAAAGGCTATAGGCGACTTAAAACAGAGCGTTGAGGCGGGGAGTACCGAAAAACTTAGCAACGCTTTGAACGATATGACAAATAAAATGAACGCGTTTATTTCCGCAGTCGAAACCTCTCAAGATAGTATGAAACGCTTGACAGAGAGTACGCAAGCGCGGGCGGAGGAGTTTAGCCGCGTTATTTCGGGCAGCATTGATATTTTAAGCAGGAAAATCGAAGAATCGGGCGAAAATCAGAGCCGTCAACTTGCTACCATGAACGACAATATCAACGCTATGGTGAATAATTCCGCAAAATCCGCGGATTTTGCGGAGGCTATGGCGAAGGATGCCCGCGAGTTTCAGCGGAAATCTCTTGCAAACGATAACAAACTCGCCGATATATTTACGCAAAATACGGCGACTATCGACGGTATGCGTCAATCTTTCGACAAATTCTTGAAAGATATGGCGGAAAACTACAGCAACGAGCTGATTAACGCTTTGAATATGTCTATGGAAAAACTCAACACCCAGCTCCAGAGCCAGTTCGGCGACAACTTCCGTCAGCTTAACGAAGCCGTGGAAGAAGTTGTGGCGTGGCAGAGAGAATATAAGGATATTGTGGAAAAGACCACGGACGAAGTTAGGACTATCAACGAAACATTTAAAAGGTTCCAAGAAAATATCGCAGGCGAAGTCGACGAGCATATTGAGGCTATGACGGCGAATTTGAAAGAGTTTACCGAAACGTCAAGACAGAATTTGAGCGTACAGGAGAATTTAGCCGCCGCCACAAAAGAGCTTGGCGAAATGATAACCATCGCGCGGGAAAATACGGCGACTATGCGACAGACTGCGGAAAACTTCGGGGAACTCAGCAACAAGACCAACGAAAATATCAGACAAGCAATCGCGGAACAAAGCGGAGCGGTTGCAGAGCGGATGACGGCTTTGACAAACGAATTTACGGGACATATAAAGAAATTGAACGAAACCGCATTTACCGTTGTAACCGACGTTAATCATTATCTGCGAGATTTCCGCACCGTAAGCGACGATGTTACAAAGAGCATAAGAGAAGCCTTAGAAGCCTTCCGCGCCGATTTTGCAAAGATGACCGCCGCTGAATTAAACGGACTTCAGGCGGTATTTAAACAAATGGCGGAAAATACGGACAAGCAGCAAGATAAGGCGATAAAGAGTTTGGCGGGAGCAATGGGAGCCATCAGCGAACATATTATAGGGGATTATAACGCGCTTATAGGGCGTATTGCGGATTTGGACGCTTTAATCAAAGACGGGGGTAAACGCTGATGATTTTCCGTAAACACGGCGAAAGTCACTGGGAATCAATCTCCGACCTTATGACGGGGTTAATGGTGGTATTCATCTTTATATGCTTGGGCTTTTTGTACCAGTTAAACCAAAATCAGCGTAATTACAATATGTTGAAAGACCAAATTTACGAGGATTTGCAAAAAGAATTTAAGCCCGAAGAAATCGCCCGTTGGGGGACGAATATAAATCCCGATACTTTGACCGTGAGTTTTGTCGAACCCAGCGTATTTTTTGCAAATAACGACGCGGCGGTCAACGCGCATTTTCAGCAGGTTTTGACGGAATTTTTCCCTCGCTATGTGAAAGCCTTG
>JAFXOC010000357.1 GCA_017529085.1 Selenomonadaceae bacterium
ATGAAATTGGAATATTCCCGCAAGCGACTGAACGGGAACACCGCCAAAAAGTCCATCGCATCGGCGATATTGTCGCAGATGGCGATATGCGTTGGATGAGCTATAGCAAAAAATCTTGCAGATGGAATCGGTTTTTGCATAAATCCCGGTGTCCAAAAGGGCGTTTTTATTGCATCCTCAAACATCGGCAGAGTTGGTTTAGTCCACGGGTATTTATCAAAGAAATGCTCGACATACCTGCGACAGCAGTTTACATAAGCTTCTGCTAAAGAATTAACCTCGGCAACTTGCACAGGCGATACATAAGCAATCATATTGTAAATATCGATCATATTTGAACTCAGCATAAAACCATCTTCATGAAGCGTTTAGAAGTACCGCTCCGTTATTGTTTCCTTATTTTGGTTATTGTTCTCCCTCAAAATTGATGTATCGGGTGCTGTATTCATATCAAATCCCCCTTATTTTCTTCAAGAATTTTTTCAACAACATCTACTTTTAGTACAAGCATCCGCTTACGGGTACCTTTCTTAGCGCGACAGAGGTATTCCGTACCTTTGTCGGTGACCTTTCCAACCGAAATTTCATTCTTTAACAAAATTTCTTTTATTGTCTTACTGCTCGTCAACCACTGCTGTCCCTGCTTTTGGTAGTATCGTGAGACGAGATTCATAGTGTCCTCAAAGCGCAGCCAAAGCAGGTTTTTCTTATCGTCACGAAAACCAATGTGAGCGGATTCGTTCTCGACATATGTTTCTTCATCGGGCGCAATGTTTGTTCCGAAAGAGGTTCCTAAACTTTGAGCAAGCGCATAGAGGTATCTTATTTCAGGGGCGGCGGTTTTTTCGTTTGCATAGTTGCCCTTGATAATGCTTACCACAGCAGTTGAGGCTCGCTGCCCGTATTCAGTTATAAAATTCTCGTCGATACTACAGTAATTGGCAAAAACTGACACAACGTCAATCATCATCCGAAGTGTAGTTGCTGCATCGACAAGCCTAGGAACTTCGACCACACTCGCATAATACTCACGATACGCTTCGAAATTTTCCGAACACTTTTTAACAATATTATCGCCATGCTCCGCCAAAAACGCTATGAAGCAGGCGAAATAATCAACAAAACGCTTAGGATCCTTTTGATATTTTGCCAAAATTTTCTTGTCGAAAGTCCCATCATAGACGGGCAAGATTAACAGCCGCAAGAGACTCGACTGCCCCAATCTTAATTCGTCCTCGCCAGTAAGAGTTACAAGACACCTTACGGCATCATCTCGAGCTTGACTGTAATCCTTAACAGACATTTTTCCGGAAAAAATTCCATCGCCAACTGCGCGAATTACAGTTTCAGCGTTTTGCAAAGCGAGTTTATTGTTTGCGCCAGCCGTGTTGGAAAAATCGTCCAAACAGACGAAGTTATCCTTTAGATGAACGATATACTCTTGGATATATGCGGCTGTAGATGTCAACCTTATACACGCGTGTTCCTTGCGATTGCGTGCGAAAACATTTGACAAGAGCGACACAACGCTGGTTTTGTATGTTCCTGTTTTTCCGCGTAAAAACAGCACACTACGAAAATCAATGTTGTATTGCCTGAGCCAAAACAGGGTATACGGAATATGAGCTGCTAACCATAAAATTTCGATAACATGGTTTTTGTGACCAATATCACGAAACTCGAATCCATCCAAGAAAATTTGACTTATACTAGCCTTATCAATATTAGGGATAACCATACCCATTTTCGCATAAAAAGGAGATTTTCCTACGAAATATTTTGTAACCCCGTCAATCGTAAGCCAACCGGTCTTGTCTGATTCGTTGCAGGGCATCAAGCCGCTAATGTCGCGACGATATACTTCGCTTAAGTATTCCTCAAGCCCGTCCGTATCATTGCCAGAGAGAAAGATATCACCAAATTTTTTGTGAATCAAATTATACGCATCTTTAAAACGATCTTCAGGGATATCTATGAATTTTTCTTCATCTCCCCAAGCGCTAGGACAGCGAATCGCACAGGTATAAATCTTCCGAAAATGAATATCATCGTACCAATATACCTTAACGTCTACTATCGTTATCGTAGCATTCGTTAATTTTTTCTGTTCCTACCCTTTTTTTACCAAATAGATGTTACCATCATTTTCCTTGAAATTATCTCCCAATAAATTATTTGCCGAAGCCTTAATCGTAGGAATATCGTTAGGAACAGAATACCAGCAACCATTACGAAAAGAAGCTTGCGTTGGCGGGAAAGAGCCAATATAAGAGCCTAATTCTGCCTCTGGCAAAATACAAGGCGGTTTCAAGTCAACTTGAGTAACCTCTTGCGAAATTTCTACCATGGCGAGTTTTCCTTCTTGGGGCTTGGCAACACCGAATTTGGCTTTACCGAATTTTAAAGACATATTTTTCCTCCTGTTATGAAAACCAATATCTCCTGTTGACACAAGATATTGTACCAAAATAATATAAATTGAAAATACACAATTAGTTAAAATTTTATAAAGGTTTTTTTACCTAATTTTATCAAGAGTGCGAAATGAATTGACTTTTATCTAAAAAAATTGGTAGTATTTTAATAACAAAATTATCTAATTTTTGTTGTTGAGAATATTTACGCAATTCAGAGAGGAAGAAATTTATATGAACTATGTTTTCTCGCCCATTTCACAAAACATATTAACAGGAATGCTGACGATCGATGAGAAGCAATCTTCATTAGATGCCGTACATTCTGTTTTATACAAGTTTTTTCCACTAAATTTTAGTAGAAATTTTCAAAACTCTATTCTAAATCAAATGCTTACGATTAACGAATTTAAAGAATATACCGATGAATTGGTTAAAGATTATCAAGAGCAATATGAAAATCCTATTGAAGCGATAATTATGGCAACTTTTGAATTATGCGAACATTACAACCTATATAAAACAAAAATCGAATATGCTCGTACAAGAAATTCTTATGAATCATTCCGCAAATTTTTTACCCCAAATTCGCCTTTAGAAAATAAGATTGATGATTTTTTTCAAGAGACTGCCGAATGTTACGAAAAAGACTTAAA
>JAFXOC010000358.1 GCA_017529085.1 Selenomonadaceae bacterium
ATGACGGGCAAACGATAAATTTTATCAGTTAAGAACAAAAAATGGAAAAAAACAAATATTTTTGATATAATCGACACAGAAATTCAAAAATTAATAAATTAATAAATATTCCAAACCGTCAAGGAGGTATATACATGGCGAAAGATATAGATGCGGCGCTGATACGGGAGTATGAGGCGCATAAGGATTGTTCCAAAGAAGAAATGGAAGAATATTTAAGAACCCTTCCCCCAAGCGAAAGGGAACGGTTTCAGATGTACGCCGCGAAAATGGAGCGAGAAAAGCGAAAGAAGGAGCAAAAGAAGAAGGAAGAACAGCAAAATCGTATCGGTTGCCTTTTAACCGTTGTGATTTTTGCGGGGCTTATCGGGCTTATGGCGTATTTCCAAGACAACGAAAGCGCGGAAGAATCAAAACCTGCGCCGCAAGCCAAACAGGAAACGAGGGACAGCGGCAAGCAATCCGCCGCGAGCGTAGAAGCCGAAGAAAACGACGACAAGGATAAGGACGCAAAAGCCAAAGCATTAAAATTGGCGGCTTATAACAAATGGACGGAAGAAACCGACAGACAAGCCGAAATGGTAAATTCCAACTGGAAACTTCTGTGGGAAAGCGCGCTATCCGCCATGTCGAAGAGCGAAAGCGAACGAAAGGAAGTCGCTAAAAACATAAAGAGCTTTGAAAAGAAACTGGAAGAAGCTAAACCCGTCTTTTCCAAAATGGAATTTTCCAAACACCTCACCAAAGACGAGCAGGAGAAGTTAAAAGAAGCCAACGCCGATTACGTCGTCTGGCTTGAAGAACGACAAAAAGCCTGCGGGGAGATTGTGGAGATAGTATATAAGGATTTGACCCCCGAGAAACTTAAAGAGATTGAGGAAGCGATAAAAAAGAGCGACGATAAGATGAAAAAGATTAAGTCTAGGATAATAGAGTTTCAAAAGGGCATGGGATTGATAGCGGAATGAATTGATAAAATAGGGTTTAACAATGAAAGTCTTGTGAAAGAATCGCAAGACTTTCATTGTTATTTGCATGATTTATTTTACCGTGACGTAGTGACAATTTTTTGAATTTATGCTAAAATTTATCGCATAAAATTCATATTAAGGAGTTGATTATTTTGCTCACTTGGACAGGGAACAGCAATTCTCAGAATTTTAGTTTAGTGGGGTACGAAGACCGGGAAGGCGTTATTTCGGATTTTGGATTTGTCGATAAATATGGCGATGCAACCGATACAACAAAGGGCTCGGATAGAATTTATATCAACAGTACGGACGAAAGCGAATTGCAAAAATTTACGCTAAGCGGAAACGACGTCGTATACAATGGTAAACTTACTTTGCAAGGCGGTCAAAGTTCATCTGGCGATATTTATCTTTTGGCGGGTACGGATTATTACTCGAGCAATCTCTATAAAGCCACGTCTAACGGCTTGGTATCCGCCGATACGGCAAACCCTGTCGGAATCAACGATGGTAACGATGTAATTAAAAATTTGTTGGCATATCTTGATAAAACATCTTTGACGGGCGAAGCCGCGTTAGACGCTGCGGTGCAATCCTGCTCCAATTTTGCATCATGGCAGGATTTAGTCGACAGCTTTATAGCGGACTGCGCATCATATAATGGCGACGCTAGAAAATTCTTGCAGGATAAATGCAGCATTCGTCTTTATAACGAGGACACGGGCGCAATTAGCGGATACGACGCGGGTTCCGGAGTTGTAAAAACCGCGGAAAGCATTGTGCCTGAGGATACTTCAACGTTTGTTTATCCTTCGTCCACAACTTCCACTTTTGACGGTCTGACGGTGAAATGGCCGACCAAAAGTTCTTTGACAAGCGCGCAACAAACCATCGTGGCGGGGCTTAATACTTGGTGGATTCCTCAGGCGTTAAAGCTTATTAAAGATAGTTACGGGCTTAGCTTTTCGGGTTCAAATCCGTCTGTTAAAACCCTTACCGTAAATTTTGAGACCACCAGTAATGATTATCTGGCAACCGCCGGTTATTCAACGATAAACGGAAATGCTATAAGCCTTACTTTAAACATTAACAATAGATATTATACCAACGTTTCCGATACGGATCCCAACGGCGTATCCAGCGATACGTCCGGGTATTTGGACAGAACAATAGCGCATGAATTAACTCATTCGATTATGGAAGCTACTATACATTATTTTAGCAAATTACCGAATTACTTTGTAGAAGGAATGGCTGAACTTACCCACGGTATAGACGATGAGCGAACTGCGAGAATAACTGCTTTAGCGTCTGATTCGTCAACACTTGCAAGCGTTATAGAAGGCGATGTATATGGAGATACAAACATTTACGCCGCAGGCTATATGCTTCTTCGCTATCTTGCGTTTCAAGCATCCGATGCTGCGGCAACGGGCAGCACAGTAAGCGGTGGAACAGGAAGCACGGTCAGCGGAGCTACGGGCAGTACCATAAGCGGTGGCGCAAGCACGGTTAGCGGGGGAACGGGAAGCACCGTAAGCGGAGGCACAGGAAAAGGCAGCACCACATCAGGCGGTACGGGTAGCGCCACTTCCGTGGTTACCATTACCGAAGTGAACGCCGATACCGTTATCGCAGGCTCCGGCGCTCGCGATATGACGGTCGTTCGCCTGCTTTCAAGCGGCTCGTTGAACATGGTCGATATGGGAAGTGCCGACACTCTTCTCGTAGGAACTGTGACGGGCGGTTCTTTGCTCGCAGACGTAACTTCAGGCACAGGCAACGTAATAACAATCGGTAACATTTTAAGCGGCAACTCCACAATAAAAGCCGCAACCGGTACGGCTGTCAAAGTTACGGCGACGCTTGGCGATGCAAAGCTTTCCTTAACGAGCGAAGACGGCGACTATGTAAACCTGGCTTCCGGTTCGAAGCTATCTTCTCTTACTCAAAAATATTCCGGCAGCGTTTTAAGCTTAAACGCATCGACTCCTCAGACGATTGTCGCCACCTCTGCTGCCGGAAGTGTTGAGTTTGGCTCCGGCTCGGCGTTAAAACTCAGTATCGGCAAGATAAATCCCAATGTTGATTCGGACGGCGATTCTGTCACATCAGGCACTTTAGCCAACAATGTACACGATGTACTGGGCATATATGAAGACACCATCAGCATTGGGACCATAGCGGGTACCGGTCAATTTAAAGTTGCGGATACTGTTGCTACCCGTCTCATACTTGAAAACGGGACTTCCTTTAAAAACGCCGTATTCTCAACGGGCGGCAGCGGTATGATAAACATAAACGCGGCGAGCGCATCCGAGAAAATTTCACTTGCGGGCACGGTAACTTTTGGCGAAGGCGCAAGCGTCGTAGGCTCTTATTGGGGAGATTATATCGAGCTTGGCTCCGCGTCAAGCGCGTCTTCAAGCAAAATAATCGGCGGCGCCGGCAACGATTCTTATGATTTTTCGCGTTACACATCGGGCGGCGCGACGGTTATGGATTTTGGTTTTGTCACAGATAAGGGCGTTGCGGTAAATTCCTACAATGGCGCGGACGTTATCGTTCTTAACGGCGATTCCGATACGGAGCTTGCGAAAATCAAATTAAGCAGCGGTAATGTGGTATACAACGATATTGTCACGTTAAAAGGCAGCACCGGAAGCGAAGACTATTATTTTATCAATGTGGCGACAGGCAGCAACCTCACCGATGTCTATACTTATCGAGTAACCGCAAGCGGGCTTAGTAATGCGGGTGCGGATACAATCAGCGCCGACACGATAAGCGCGGATACGTTGGTCGGAACAACGGGAGCTGCGGGAACTGTGCTGACTTCAACGGGCAAGACCCCGGTGAAACTTGTAGCGGGCGGCGCAAAGGTCACATTAGACGGCGGCACGAACGGCACGGACGATGCGCTGATTTCGGCGGGATCCGGCAATAACACCACATTCTTCCTCCATAAAAACGGAGGCAACGATATGGTTCGCGGCTTCGTCTTTGGCGGCGATAAGACTACCGATGATGTGATTGCGCTTGACGGCAGCTTTGACAATAACGGATTAATAACGCCAAGCAGCGGCATGGTCAGAATAGGCTTTGACGCTTTGGGCAGCATGACGCTGACGGGCGAAACGGGACAGAACAAAATTGCTTATAATTACGGCGGCAATCTTGGCGTAGTAAACGTAGACATGAGTTCAGGCGGCATGGATATGACCTTTGACGATGAAGCCAACTATTATATCGGTCAGGGTAAGAAGACGAGTTTAGTGTTTACAAAAGACGATTTTATTGCCGGCACAGGTTCTAACGGTGTGTTCTCCGGATTTGGTTGGAACAGCCCCTATATCTCCGAAGGACTTGGCATAATTGATGCCAGAGACGGCGATATAGCGGCTGTTAACGGAGATAATGCGGTGGCGCAGATAATTTACGCCTCCACAGTAGTAGGCGGCGCGTCTTCAAAAGCGGGCGACAATGTATATCTCTGCGGAGGGCTCGGCGAAAACTTCAGCAATTCTACAGCCGACACGCTCGTAGGCTCCGCTAACGGCAACACCACTTTCTACGTTGGCGGTAAAATGGGCGATGATGTCCTGACAAATGCGGTGGGCGGCGATATGGTCGTATTTATCGACACAAAATACTCCGATTTAGCCTCATTTACCGGAACGGCAAAAACATTTAACGCTACGTTTACCAACGGAACAACAGTAAAACTGACGGCAGCGGAAAACATCACTTCCACCGACAGTATAACGGTACAATTTGACGATGCGACATATAAATGGAACGGATCGTATTTGTCGCAGAAACAGTAAGGAAAAAGATAATCTCGGGGTTGCACCCGAGATTATCTTTTTTGTTTAGTGACAATTTTTTGAATTTATGCTAAAATTTATCGCATAAAGTTAATGTTTTGGGGGGTAGGTTATTTTGATTACTTGGACAGGGAACAGCAATTCTCAGAATTTTAGTTTAGTGGGGTACGAGGACAGGGAAGGCGTTATTTCAGATTTTGGTTTTGTCGATAAATATGGCGATGCAACCGATACAACAAAAGGCGCGGATAGAATTTACATCAACAGCGTAGACGAAAGCGAATTGCAAAAATTTACACTTAGCGGAAACGACGTTGTATACAATGGTAAACTTACTTTGCAAGGCGGTCAAAATTCATCTGGCGATATTTATCTTTTGGCGGGTACGGATTATTACTCGAGCAATCTCTATAAAGCCACGTCTAACGGCTTGGTATCCGCCGATACGGCAAACCCTGTCGGGATCAACGATGGCAACGATGTAATTAAAAATTTATTGGCATATCTTGATAAAACATCTTTGACGGGCGAAGCCGCGTTAGACGCTGCGGTGCAATACTGCTCCGATTTTGCTTCATGGCAGGATTTGGTCAACAGCTTTATAGCGGACTGCGCATCGTATAATGGCGATGCGAGAAAATTTTTGCAGGATAAATGTAGCATTCGTCTTTATAACGAGGACACGGGCGCAATTAGCGGATACGACGCGGGTTCCGGAGTTGTAAAAACCGCTGAGAGCATTGTGCCGGAAGATACTTCAACGTTTGTTTATCCTTCGTCCACAACTTCCACTTTTGACGGTCTGACGGTGAAATGGCCAACCCAAAGTTCTTTGACAAGCGCGCAACAAACGATTGTGGCGGGGCTTAACACATGGTGGATTCCTCAGGCGTTAAAGCTTATTAAAGATAGTTACGGGCTTAGCTTTTCGGGCTCCAATCCGTCTGTCAATACTCTTACCGTGAATTTTGATAATAGTGACAATAATTTTTTGGCGACAGCAGGGTATACTTATGATTATAATTACAATGCAAACAGTTTGACATTAAATATAAATATGAAATACTATAACAGTATTTCTTCAACGGATCCTAACGGCATATCCTCCGATACTGCCGGCTATCTCGACAGAACAATAGCGCATGAACTGACTCATTCCATCATGGAAGCGACAATACATCGTTTTGGCGATCTACCTTGGCATTTCATAGAGGGAATAGCGGAGCTTACCCACGGCATAGACGATCAAAGAACCGAGCGAATAGCGACTTTAGCGGCTGATTCTTCAACACTTGCAAGTGTTATAGAAAGCGACACGTATGGTGATTCAAACATTTACGCCGCAGGTTATATGCTGCTTCGCTATCTTGCGTATCAAGCTTCCGACGCTTCCGATGCTTCCGAAAGCACTCTGCCTTCCGGGACTGACGTGCTTACCGCTGACGGTGACAACACACTCTTGACCTCTACGGGCAGCAGCCCTTTGACATTGATTGCAAAAGGCACCGGCGATACCCTTGACGGCGGGACTAACAATACGGATGACACTCTTTGGTCTGCGGGCGCCGGCAAAAACACCACATTCGTCCTTCACATAAACGGAGGCGACGATATTGTTCAAAACTTTGTCTTTGGCGGCGATAAGGATACCGACGATGTGCTTGCGCTTGACATTAGCTTTAGCAATATCGGATTGATAAATCCCTTTAACGGAACGGTTAAAATAGGATTTGACGGCTTAGGCAGTATAACTCTTACGGGCGAAATCGGTCAGAACAAATTTGCCTATAAT
>JAFXOC010000359.1 GCA_017529085.1 Selenomonadaceae bacterium
ATTTCAAGTAACCGTCGATATCGGTTGATTGTATCTTTCCCCATTTACGGTATTCTTGAACAAGTTTGAAGAGCGGTACAAGTTCCGGCTTATGTTCTTTGCACCAATCCGAGAGCATAATCATTGCCATATCATCAACCGCCGCTTGACCTTTAATCGTGGTTTTTAAGTACGGCAAGCCTTGAACTTCGTAAAGATACTTTTTAAATTCCGTTGTGGAGCAATTTGCGCCGATATTGATGTCGCCTATGATAAAAGCGATTTCTTTTTTGAGACGCTCTCTTTCCGTTTCTGCGATGGCTTTTTTCTCTTCCATAAGCGAAAGGTCGAGAGGTACACCATTGTTTTTCATTATCCCAAGATATACTGCGGTAGGGGATTCGATGTTTTCGACTATCCACTTATGTTTGGGGAGATAAGTGTCAAACCACTTGTTAAACAAGTGATACAGCCTAAGAGCGAAATCCGAGTCAGCCGCGCCATAGCATACGGTTTCAGCGTCCTGCGCATCCAGTTCGTCAAAGTGTCTGCCGTCCGTTACATCGCTAAAAGTCGGGAGCGGCTCTTTTAAAAGCTCTTTCGCTAGATGTTTTAATCCGCATTCATTGAGCTTACGGAAATCGTAAGCATTAGCAAGCGTCATCTGCGCCGCCGCGATTGTGTCGTAGACGGGCGGTTGTATGACGATGCTTTTTGCGTAGGACATATTTGATTCAAAAGCGATATTGTGGGCAACTTTGACGATTTCTGTGTTTGTCAGAAAATTCGACAAGAAGTCAAAAAACTGCATTTCATCAATGTTTACGCCAATTTTGTGGGCGATAGGAACATATATGCCAGTCCCTTCCTTAACGGAGAAGGAGCAACCGACAATGTGCGCCCTGTTGGGGTCTAGCGCGGCTTTTTTATGGTCGCGATATTCTTCGTTTGGCGCGGTTTCAAAATCGAACGCTACGATTTTTGCGTTGCCTAAATAGTCGCGTATGCCGTGTATATCCGTTACGCATTTGTAATTTTTATCCATATTCTTTACCTCATACCTTCATCTATGAGGAGCCGAAAAACTCCTCATAGACGCTCGGCTTTATCTAAAATTAGTGAAGCGGCTCGATAATTTCCCCAGTTTCGGGGTCTACATTAGGCGGGACGCTATCGTCAACATCGTAGCCGATATTTGCGCTCATAGCCTTTACTTGCTCCGTCATTGCCGCAATCAAAGCGTGTTCTTCTGGAGAAAGCGCCCTTATTATTGAAAATTGCGCTTGAGAAAACGCTATGCCCTTGGTTGATGTCGCTTTCTTCAGCGTAAAGCGAGTTACAACAGCGTTCGACATTTTATATTTGGGCAAAATCCGCATAAGATAGCGTGTGAAACCTTTCAGAGAGCCGGTCGGAAGGGATAAAATCATGGGGAATACGTCGCCCTCGCGTAAGAGATACAGACGGCGGCGATTTTTGCAAGCCTTAGAGCCGTTTTCGCCCGAGCCGAATATGTTGTAAGGGCAGTTTTTGCAATTACCGCCGGGGTTTCCAATGCCTACAATGCCGTCAAAACTTCCGCAGTCGGGCGGATTAGAGCCACCGGTGTATTTTGTTGCGTAGTATGCGTTAAGAGGGTGATGGTACAGTATAACTGCGTTAAGTTCCTTGACGCTTTCGACTTCGTTCGCATTTTCGCCCGGAATTTCAAATACAGTACCGCCGCCGATGGGGATTTTAACTCTCTCAAAGGTTGCAGACAGTCCATTCATCTCGTCCGCCATAGCATCGGAGAAATTAAAGTCCGACAGTGAGAGGAAAGTTTCGTTGCCGTTTGGTACGGTGATTTCATTTTTAGCCATAAATATCCGTCCTTTCTTATTTG
>JAFXOC010000360.1 GCA_017529085.1 Selenomonadaceae bacterium
CTTGTGAGGATTATCGAATATCCCCAATGTAAAAGTGGTTATATAATGGTATATTCCTTCGGAAACGGGAGAATTTTTAAGCAACTCATAATGAACCGATTTGTTGTGTTTGTATGGCAACTGTTGATAATTTTCGTTGAAAAAGTAGTTTAGAATATCTTGGTCAGGATAACGACATAAGTCCGAATGTTCTTGAAAAAAATTCACGCAATCATTAAAAAAATTTGGAATGATTTTTCTGATATGTTTCAAATTTAACAAGAGACTTCCGGTATTAAAGTATCGTTCTCTTTTAACGTTCGGCAAATCACAGAGAGGCGTAGTGGGCATATCTTTGCAAATTTCAATCTGCCCTACGTCTAAGACGGCTCCCAACGGCGCATTGTTTAACGGCTCCTTCCATAATTCCGCTATGTCCATATTTACAACGGTGTCACCGTCTAAATATATGGCTTTATCAATATTGTCAGGCAATATTTCGCATATTGCAAGGCGATATAATGAAGCCGGTGAAAATTTTGTCCGTTCCATAAATCGAAAAGTTTCCTCATCAATGGAGACCGAATGAAATTCCACCTTTTGCTTGTAGGAATTTGCCAACTTGATGAATTTATTCTTATTTTCCTCATTTAGCGTATGGTCATGTAAAATATGCGCCGTCACTAAAGACGAGGCATTTTGAAAAAGCGACAACACAGATGTTCCGACGAATTTGCTGTATAATCCGTTAGCATCATACAAAGCGTAACAAACGTGAACAGTTTCCATAAAAACCTCCCCAAATAAAAAATCCGCAGAGAATCTGCGCCAATTAAGCGCAATTTCCCTGCGGATAAAATTTATATACTTTGATGGAAGAAAATTTTAAGAGGTTATACCCCCCCCGATATGTATAAAGGCAAAGTTAAATAGGTTTAACATAGCCTTTTCCCCTTTCGTTTTCTCAAAAAATTTACGTTATGAAGTGTATCATATATTTGTAAAATTTTCAAACGTTTGAGAGGTTTTATGTTTAAAGTGTGATTGATAGGTTGATACTATTCACGGGTAGTAAAAAAAGAAAAACAGTGTTCTTCACGGCTCTCCTTCCACCGCTTCGCGGTCCCCCTCCCTCTAAGAGGGAGGCTCCACAACCTCTGCTTTTGAGCCAAAATTTTAAATTACCACTAAAAAGCCCCCCTCCTAGAGGGGGGTAGGGGGGAGAGTTCGTGAATAGTAACAAAAATTTAACTTTAACGTCAATTACATTAAAATATATTTTAAATTGACAAACTACGCTGTTATGGGCTAAAATACAATAGAATTATTATTTGCCGTTTATATGGAGCGCAACGTAAGCTTGGATACGATTTACGCTTATCGGCACAGTTTGGCGCGGAAGTTGCGCTTTTTTGCAATGCAATTTGTAATGCAATTTTTATTGGGAGGAATTTTTGAAAATGAAGGTTGAAAGAGAAGATAGAGAAGAGTGCGAGGTTGTTTTAACCATCGAGATTGAAAATGCGGAACTGGCTAAGGCTAAAGACAGCGCCATAAAACGTCTCGGGAACAGAATCAACATTCCGGGATTTAGAAAAGGCAAAGCGCCTAAAATCATGATCGAACGTCAGTTAGGCAAAGAATATATTTTGGACGAGGCGTTTGAGATAATCTATCCCAAAGCTTTAACCGATGCCCTTGAGCAGGAAAAATTAGAGCCTGTAACCCAGCCCGAAGTCGAAGTCGTTACCTTGGAAGAGGATAAAGACTTGGTATTTAAGGCTACGTTTACCAATCATCCCGAAGTTGTTTTAGGCGAATACAAAAATCTTTCCGCGCCTAAAGAAGTCAAGGAAATCACCGACGAAGACGTTGACAAAGAAATCGAAAACTTCCGCTTCCGTCAAGGCAAATTGGTTGATGCACCCGAAGACGCAACGGTTCAGGATAAAGACTTCATTACTCTTGACTTCAAAGGCTATGTGAACGGCGAACCTTTTGAAGGCGGCGAAGGTAAGGATTATCCTCTTACCATAGGTTCCAAGAGCTTTATCGAAGGCTTTGAGGATCAACTTATCGGCTTAAAAGTCGGCGAGGAGAAAAAG
This sequence comes from Selenomonadaceae bacterium, assembly GCA_017529085.1. Classification (GTDB taxonomy): domain Bacteria; phylum Bacillota; class Negativicutes; order Selenomonadales; family Selenomonadaceae; genus RGIG9201. The sequence continues at coordinate 2,085 of JAFXOC010000360.1, forward strand.
GTTGAAGTTACCTTCCCCAAAGAATATCACGCGGAAGATCTTACCGGCAAACCCGCAACTTTCGACTGTACTGTAAAGAGCATTAAACACAGAGAACTTCCTCCCGTTGACGATGAACTTGCAAAGCAGGTCTCTACATTTGAAACAATGGAAGAACTTAGAGCGGACATTAGAAAAAATCTCATGGAAACAGCCGAAAAAATGGCGGAAAGCGCGCAACAAGCGAAAGCCATCGAAATTGCCTGTGACAACACAACCGTAGAAATTCCCGAAAAACTTGTAGAACGCCGTATTGACGCGATGGTAAACGAAATGGCAACCCGCCTTATGCAGCAGGGCATGACTTTAGAGCAGTATTTGACTTACGCCGGCACCGACATTATGCAGCTTAGAGAAAGCTACAAGGAAGACGCTAAGACTCGCGTCAAAGTTGATTTGATGTTAAACGCCGTAGCTGACAAAGAGGGCATCAAAGTAAGCGGCGAGGACATCGAAAAGGAAATCGCCGATATGGCGGCGGCATTCGGTTCCAACGTCAAAGACGTCAAGAAAATCCTAAAAGACGAAGGTCGCATCATGGACCTTACCTACACCATCCTTCTAAAGAAATCCGCTCGCTTTATCGTCGACAACTTAGCGAAATAGTCAAGTTTTTACTTTTCTTTCTTCTCTTTTTTGTAAAAAAAGAAAA
>JAFXOC010000361.1 GCA_017529085.1 Selenomonadaceae bacterium
AAAAGAAAAACCTTTCACTCAATGCAAAATGTTAAGTGAAAGGTTTTTTATTACCCGGGGGTCCAGAGGGCGAATGCCCTTTGACGGGGTTAAGAGGCAGCGTCCCTTGTAGGGTTTGGGACGAAGTCCCAATTAATCAAACAAAGATTTAAGTTCCTGCGCAGAAGCGGAGGGGGAGAACTTTTTGCCGGGTTTCCAATTGGCGGAACCGCGAGTTATGGATTTTAGATAATCCGCGCTTGAACCTACATCGCTGCCGCCCGATGTGCAGATAGGCGCGATAGTCTTTCCCGAAAAGTCGTAGCTTTCAAGGAATGTGTCCACAATGCGAGGCGCTTGCCCCCACCAGATAGGGTACGCTATAACGATTTTGTCGTAAGCGGCTATGTTGGCGTTTTTATCCTTTAAAGCGGGACGAGCCTTATCGTCCTTTTGTTCGACGGTAGCGCGGGTGCTTTCGTCGTTGTAGTTAAGGTCGTTGTCGGTATAAGGTTTTTTGGGAACGATTTCATAAATGTCAGCGTTTAACGCAGTTGCGGCGGTTTGCGCCAATTTTTTGGTGTTGCCGGAGCAGGAGAAATATACGACTAAAGTTTTGCTTGTATTCGACGCAGTTTGCTTGCTTTCGCTTGAAGCAGGGGTCGAGGTTGACGCTTTCTTGTCGGTGCTTGCGCCTGTAGGTCCCCCGCAAGCCGTAAAAGTAGTTATCATAAAAACGGACAGTAAAAGCGTCCATAATTTACGCATAAAATCACTCCTTTATTTCATGTGAATGTTTACAAAATCGCGAATTTCGCGGAAAGAATTTACGCTGTCCTCAAGTTCGGGCAAAAGCAGCGCAAAATCGTGGGACATACCCGGATAAACGGTAAGGGTTACGCTTACGCCGTCAGCCGCCGCCTTTTTCGCAAGAAGAATACTCTCGTCTAAGAAAAGCTCATATCCTCCCGCTTGTATCAACATGGGCGGTAACCTGTCAAGATTTGCGTATATCGGAGAAAGACGAGGGTCGTTATCGGCAAGTCCTTTTCCGTAAGACGGATTTTTTACCTCGTTATACATACGATGATTTATTTTTCCCAAGATTAAATCCTTGTCAACATTTTGCAAGCGAGAAGGCAGGTTTGTTTCAAAAGTCATCCACGGAGAAATCAAAATCAACGTTCCCGGCTGTGGCTTCCCCGTATCGCGAAGATATAAGGAAAGCGCGAGCGCCAAATTCCCGCCTGCTGAATCGCCAAATATGACAATATCGCGAGGATTAACGCCTTTAGCCAAAATATCTTCATAAATGCTAACCGCATCGTCCAAAGCAGCGGGGTATGAATATTTCGGCGCAACGCGATAATCTAGCATATAAGCCTTTTTTGCGCCGGTCAACACCATCTGTTTTACGCAAAGGTCTCTGTGTCCGTTACCTAAAGTATTGATATAACCGCCGCCGTGAATTTGCAACACGACGCGCTCCGTAGCGGAATTGAGATTTTCCAATGTTTCCGCTTTGCACGAGTTTAAACCGTAACTTTCGTATTTCCATCCGTCGGGCGGTGTGAAAGGCGAGTAGATAGTGGCGGTACTATTGAAAATTTTTCCCATTTTCTCCGCAACATAAGCCTGTTTCGCGTCTTTTTCAAAATGCAGCCCGGAGTTTGGCAACGTCCAAGCCTCCGCCGCATAAGCGGTTAGGCTGGACAATACAAGGCAAACCCCCAAAAACACGATAAGCGTTAATCGAAGTAATTGATTTTTCATTTTATACATGACATTGTTTCCTAAAAGCAATATTATTTCAATTTCGCATACTCAGCTTCGCTCACCGGCTCCAACCATTCCGTAGTCGATCCTTCCGTCATTATCGAAAGATGTTGGAACCAACTGCTGTGTTGCGCTCCGTGCCAATGCTTTACATTTTCGGGTATTGTCACGCTTTGCCCCGGAAGCAATTCTTTCGGCTCTTCGCCCCATATCTGATAATATCCTTTGCCCGAAACCCCCGCCAAAACTTGACAACTACCGTGGTGTTTATGCCAAAAGTTTATACAACCCGGCTCAAACGTTACGTTTGCAACGCTCACATATTTACCCTGCATTGGATAGAGAAAACTTCTGCCGGTAAAATATTTTGCGTAACCTGTGTTCGGTTTTCCGATTGGGTAAATTGCGCCGCCTACTTTCCGAAGCTCGGCGGTAATTTCCGCTTCCGTCGTCGCATCCTTGCCGCTTTTTGCATCGGTAATCGCCATACTTCCCGTTATACAAACCGCCGCCAACAAAGCGCATAATGTTTTTTTACTAAAAATTTTCATATTCATTCTCTCCCATTATTTATCCACATAAACTTCTTTTGCCATGCGAAAAGCCGCCCAAGCCTTCGGCCAGCCTGCATAAAAGCCAAGCTGAGTGATTATCTCCGCCGTCTCTTCCTTTGTCACACCGTTACTTTTTGCCGTTTGAATGTGGTATTTTAAAGAACTGTCTATAACACCGCTTGCAACTAACGCCGAAATCGTAACAATACTGCGGTCATGCAATGAAAGCACATCGTTTTTCGACCACACTTCGCCACACAAAATATCATCGTTGTACCTAGCAAAA
>JAFXOC010000362.1 GCA_017529085.1 Selenomonadaceae bacterium
CCTGTTAAAACGAAATTTGGAGAGAATTTTTTGCAAACAAAAAGGGCTATAGCTTGAATTTGCGATAGCCCTTTTTGTGATATATTATTTATTTTTGATAGCTCCCCGCCCCGAAGGGGCGGGGAGCTATCAGGAAAATATAGGTTCCCTTACTTAAGTTCAACGGATGCGCCGGCTTCTTCGAGCTTCTTCTTAATCTCTTCAGCCTCGGCCTTTGCTGCTCCTTCTTTAACGGGTTTGGGAGCGCCGTCAACCAACTCTTTGGCTTCTTTCAAGCCAAGACCGGTGATTTCGCGAACAACTTTGATAACGTTGATCTTCTTGTCGCCAGCAGCGGCAAGGATAACATCAAATTCGCTCTTCTCCTCAGCGGCGGCTGCGCCCGCGGCAGCGCCGGGAGCGGCTGCAACAGCTACGGGAGCCGCTGCGCTAACGCCGAATTTTTCTTCCATATCCTTAACGAGTTCGGATAACTCGAGCACGGTCATGCTCTCAATCGCCTGCAAAATTTCTTCTTTAGTCATTTTATATACCTCCGTAGGTTTCTATTAATTATCTGTTTTATTTTTTACGCCGACTCCTGTTCCTTTTTAGCGCGAACAGCGTCAAGCACATAAACAGCGTTTCTGATAACGCCGGAAAGCACGCCAACGGTATTTGCGATAGGCGCGTTCATGCTGCCCAAGAGCTTTGCGATAAGTTCCTCGCGAGAAGGAAGCGCCGCCAAAGCCTTTACTTCTTTTTCGTCTATGACTTTGCCTTCGACTAAGCCTACCTTAACAGACAGTATGTTGGCGTCATCAAGCTTATTCTTTTTGATGAAATCGCAAATAACCTTTGCGGGAGCTACGGCATCATCGGAATACGCCATAGCGGTGGTGCCTTCCAAATGCTCCGCAAGCTCGTCAAGTCCTGCGTCTTTTGCCGCGATACGCATCATGGTGTTCTTAACGACATGATAGTGAACGCCGGCCTCTCTAAGCGCGCGGCGAAGCTTTGTGTCGTTTGCTACGGTAAGCCCTCTGTAGCTCGTTATAACAACGCCTTTAGAAGTCGTAAGCTGCTCTTTTAACTCTTTAACCACAGCCTCTTTCTGAGGAGTGACTTTAGATGTTACTGCCATAAATACACCTCCTTTTTTATTTTTATATCAAAAAAACTCCGGACCCGAATGCCGGAGATATATTTTAATCTCTCCGACCTCAGCAGGCGAATAATTCGTTAGATGCAAAAGCAAACCTGCCTTCTCCGGTCTTTCTGTCAATATAGAATCGACGGATAGAAGTTTTTTCTTAATTTAGTTATGTGCAACGGGAACGCCGGGGCCCATGGTTGAAGTAAGCGTAACGGAACGGATGTACTGTCCCTTAGCCGCCGCCGGTTTTGCGCGATTTAACGTATCCATAAGCATCTGATAGTTTTCAAACAGTTTGGTCTCGTCAAAAGACGCTTTGCCGATGGGGCAATGCACATTACCGGCTTTATCGGTGCGATACTCGACTTTACCGGCTTTAATTTCGGATATTGCCTTAGACAAATCCATTGTAACGGTGCCAAGCTTCGGGTTAGGCATAAGACCTCTGGGACCCAAAACCTTACCCAAACGACCGACCGTTCCCATCATATCGGGAGTTGCAACAGCAACGTCGAAATCTAACCAGCCGCCTTGAATTTTCTGCACCATTTCATCGGATCCGACGAAATCTGCGCCCGCATCTTCAGCCTCTTTTACTTTTTCGCCTTTAGCGAACACCAAAACTCTCTTGGTTTTGCCCGTGCCGTGAGGAAGCACGACAGCGCCGCGCACCTGCTGATCCGCATACTTGGGATCAACGCCTAAGCGTACATGAAGTTCGATCGTCTCGTCAAACTTTGCGGTGGCGGTTTTCTTCACAAGCTCCACCGCTTCTTTAGCGGCGTAAACTTTGCCCTCTTCAAGAAGTTTTACGGCCTCTTGATATTTTTTGCCGTGTTTTGCCATCAAAATTCTCCTTTCGTGGTCAAGCGGAAATTCCTCCCACGATACGCGTCAATCCGTAATGGTGATTCCCATACTGCGAGCCGTGCCCTCGATCATTCGAGTTGCCGCCTCGACATCCGCCGCATTTAAATCTTGCATCTTGGTTTCTGCAATCTCTTTAGCCTTAGCTCTGGGAAGTTTTGCAACCTTATTCTTATTGGGTTCTCCCGAAGCTTTTTCGATACCTGCCGCTTTCTTTAAGAGCACAGCCGCAGGCGGCGTCTTTGTAATAAACGTAAAAGAACGATCCTCAAAAACCGTAATCTCCACGGGAATTACAAGCCCGGCTTGCGCCTTCGTGCGCTCGTTAAATTCTTTACAAAACGCCATAATATTAACGCCCGCCTGACCAAGCGCAGGACCAACAGGAGGCGCAGGATTAGCCTTTCCCGCCACTACCTGCAACTTAACCATTTTCGCTACTTTCTTCGCCATCTTTCTCACCTCCCTTAAAGGATAGTCATTCTTTTTCTTTCTTTATCTTTTTCTTTTTTGTAAAAAAG
>JAFXOC010000363.1 GCA_017529085.1 Selenomonadaceae bacterium
TATAAAGGACGAAATTTGGTCGTATAACCTTAATATAAAAGACGGTAGGACGGTTGGGACGAAACTCTTTCAATCTGCGGACGAAAAAGGGCGGGAGATAGTGCTCTCCATAGAGAAAGAGGCTTTTTCGTCGTGCCCGGAATTGCCCGAAAGCCTTGCCGGTTGGTTCGACGGCTCCGGGTATGAGGATTTTCGCAAGGAAGACGTAAAGCCCGTATCAAGGCGCGTGTTTCAGACGGAAGAGGGGGAAGTTACCCGTATTTTCCTTGACAGCGACAGGCGCACGAGGGAATTTGCCCAATGGAAGAAAGCTAGAATTTTATGGCGCAAGGGCGAGCGGGTAAAAGAGGCGAAAAATCTGCTCTTTGACGAATTGTATAGGGTTTACGAGAAAATGAAGCGGGACGATACCTTAGATTTTTTCGTCGCCAACGGGTTCTTTTACAGCGGTCTTTCCGCAAATTTACATTATCCGCTGATACTTCGCAGGGCGGAACTTCGCTATAGTAACGGCAAGATGGAGATTGTGGATAAAGAAGAGGATACGATTTTCTCAAAGGAAATATTTAACGAACTGCCGGGATTTGGCGAAGAGAGAGTTTTAAGAGCCGCGAAAGAAGTGCGTCGTTCAAAGCTTCACCCCGCCGAAGAGAATATCGGAGAAAGGCTCTTGCAAAATTTGGCGGGATTTTTAAGCCCCAACTGCAGATACAGTAAGGGCGGACTTTTTATATTGCCTACGGATTGGTTTATAATTTATGAAAAGCCCACTCTTTTGGTAAGAAAAAAGCGCAACGAGGCGAGGAAATTTCTGGAAAGCTTTGGGGAGTTGTACGAAAAAAACGACAAATTGCCTCTGCCGCTTGAAGATTTCTTCCGCCCAAAACGCAGGGAATGCGGCGAAGCGAAGGATATAATTTTGCCCCAAAAGGACAGCCCCGCCCAAAAGAAAATATTGAACGCGCTTCTGTCTTCTTCCCTTGTAACGGTTGACGCGCCCACTGGCGTCGGCAAGACGAGAAGCATATATAATTTTATCTCCTACTTTCTCTCAAAGGGCAAGCGCGTTTTGGCTGTGACCCCGCAAAAACGCGGCGTGTACGAACTTTTGGATAAACTGCCCGAGTCGCTGAAGCTGCTTATGGTATACTACAGAAAAAACGCAAGGCTGGAGTTGGAACGAGCCATAACAGCCCTTTGCGACGCGGTTGAAAGCAAGGATATCCACGCGTTAAGGGAAAGATGCGAAGCTTTGAAGGAGAGCCGCAATGAAAAAGCGGCGAAAATCCGCGCTTTCAGGAAAAAATTAAGCGACGCAAGGCGGGACGAGCAAAAGGGCAACGCCTTTGTCTTTGAAGGCGAAAAATACAGTTTGTCGAAGATGGCAATGTTTTTGGCGGAAAATGAGAATTTACTGCATTTAATCCCCGGCAGCGTGAAAGAGGGGCAAAGTCTGCCCCTTACCAAAGAAGAACTCTCCATGCTCTACGAGACCAATGGCGTATTTAGCCCTAAGGATTTGCGGGAAATGACGGAACCCTTGCCAAAGAGCGATAAACTTCTGCCTCCGTATGAGTTGGAAGAACTGTTAAAAACGCGCAAAAGGCTTTTCGACAAAGAGCGGGGGCTTTTAATGGAACTGCCCGAGTTTCGCATTGAGGACGAGAAAATTCTCTATCATGGGGAATTGGTAGCGGAAAATATTGATAAAGAAAAGTTTGAAGCGGCGAAAAAGATATACAGCGAGCTGGATTTTGAATGGCTCTCATACCCTTGGGCAAGGGAAGCGGTGCTTGCGGGCAGAACGGGCGGCGAAGCGAGAGAAGCGTATCTTGAACTTGAACGCGCCGTTCAAGAGGTGAAGTCCGCCCGCGACAGCGCGACTCTGCTGCTCCTTGGCAATCGTGTGGAGATAGAGACGGCGCTTGTGCACGATGCGAGAGTTATCAAGGATTTGGAAAAAATACGGGATCTTTTTAAGGAACACGGGGATATTCCCACTTGGAACAGGATTTTTGACAGACGGTTGAAAGTCGTTTTGGACGGCATACTTATAAACGGCTACCCCATAACCTCCGCAATGGACGCGGAAATTGCGCTGATGGAGTTGACGTTGACCCGCGCCAGGACCAGATTGAACGGTATTTGGCGGGAACTTTTGGGATCTTCGGGGGAAAAAGATTATCTTTCTTTAGCCGACAATTTAAACGACGCCGACGATATGGCGGCGGCGAGGATGAGCGAAATTCGCTACGCTATTGATTGGTACGACAAAAAGCGCGGAGAATTTGTAAAATGTTTGGAAAACGCAGGAATACGCGCGGATTTGATTATCCCTGCGACTGATCCCTTCACTACGCCCCGTCAACAGCTTGCAAGCGAAGTAAATTGGCTGCTCTCCACTTGGCCTACGTTATCCGACCTGATTTCCCTCGTTATAATAGAAAAGAGGGCTTGCGCAAAGACCTTTCAACGGCATAAAAGCGCATTGCTCAACCGCTCGTCGGCTCTTTCAAAACGTATGCTCTTCGCCATAAACGCCGGCAGGGTGCAGGACTACGCGAAAGAATACGAGCTTCTTCTGCGGTACGAAAGTTTGGAGGACGA
>JAFXOC010000364.1 GCA_017529085.1 Selenomonadaceae bacterium
AGAAGTGGAATCCACAGCCGGAAGACATTATGCTTTCCTTGCAAGAATCCGTCGATAACTTTATGCCCGGGCGCAGCGAACTTGACGTTGTATATGAAATCTTGCTCAAAATGGGGCTTCCTTTGACTCTTACCATTGAAGAAAAGGTTTTTAACGGCGAAACTATCTACATAATAGGCGGGGGCGCGCTTATGATTTGCCTTGGGGAGAATATCACGCTCCCAATAGCTGATGAAATAGCGAAACTTCACAAGGAATACGACTCTGAACTTTGGCAAGTGGTGTTCCGCGATACGGGTTTTGCGTCCGATATGGATAAGACGAATATTAAGGAAACGCTAAAAACGGCGGGGCTTGACGAGGATAGTTTTGTGTGTTTGTGAGGTGATAAATTTGATTAAAATTAAATTAAAAAATATAGGTATTTTGCAGAAAGCCGATATTATGTTGAATGGATTGACTGTAATTTCCGGCTTAAACAATACCGGAAAAAGCACTGTTGGTAAAATATTGTTTTCCGTTTTTCATGGAGCAAAATCTTATAAGCAAGATTTTCCGAGAGCTGCAATAGACTATTTAGCGGAGGATTTTTTAGGTTTATTTACCGCTACTGTTAAAAAAGACGATACTCATTCGAGTAGGAAATTATATTCATACCAAACCGCATTAGAATACGGTGTGAAAGGCATAAAAGAATATGTGAATCAAGATTTCTCTTATGTGCCGGACAAAAGAAAAAAGTTTGTACAAAGTAAAATATCAAGTTTAAAAGATAAATTAGAGCAAATAAATTCGCCGGATTTTGAATTTGATGTTTTTTTCAACACCATAGGGGAAACGTTTCGCAAAGAATTAGGGCGAAATTCAAAAAATGTTTTTGCCGATGAAAATGAAATAGGAAAAGTTCAAATTATTCATGATAATGGTGAAGATATATTATTAAAATTAACAAGTAATGGAATTATGTTACTAAAAAGTGATTTCAGTAAACTAAAAAATAACACATTGTTTTCAGAAGTAAATTATATTGAAACGCCTTTCATAATAGACGAAATGGATAGTTTCCATAACATTTTTGAATATAGACTACTCCCGTCTATTACAAGTCACAAAGAGGCTATGCTTTATAAAATGGTTGCGAGAAATTCAGCGGAAAACGTTATCAAGGCGACTTTGCGAAATGAGAGAATAGCAGCTCTGTCTAAAGAAATAGCAAATGTTTTGCCGGGCAGTATTGAATACAGAAATCGTTTTGTATATAAACATGATGGACATGTGTTTGATTTGTCTACATTAGCGACAGGCATGAAATCTTACGCTATATTGCAACTTTTATTGCAAAACGGTTATTTGCCGGAAAAATCTCTGCTTATCATTGACGAACCCGAAATACACCTGCATCCTGCGTGGCAGTTACTCTACGCAGAAATGTTGGTCTTAATGGTAAAAAAGCTGAATATCTATTTGGTTATTGCAACTCACAGTCCATATTTTCTTCAGGCTTTGGATATATTTCAAGAACGTCATAAGTTAGGCGATAAAGCGCATTTTTATCTTGCGGAGTCTCATGAAAAAGGCGCGATAATTTCCAATATAGACGGCAATCTTGATAAAAGTTACAATTTAATGGCAGAGCCCATTTTAACTTTAAGAAAATATCGCGATGAAATGCAGGAGCAAGACGATGACAATAGCTGATATAGAAAAGACGCTTCATAAATATGACAAGCATTTGGAAACGGTAGAAGAAATTTCCGTTGAAAAAGAAAGTGGTCAGCCGCTTTGTGAGATAAAAGACATAACTTATTCATACGATAAAATTGTTGCAGACTTGTTTACAAAAAAAGAAGAACGTCCAAGAAGCGTAGACGCAATATCTATAAAAAACGGTTTTGTGAATTTTATCGAATTTAAGGATGCCAACATGTCCAACAGCACAACCAAGCGAGATGTGCGTATGAAAATAAGCGAGAGTCTCCATTCTTTTGAAAGAATTATAATGAACAATAATTTTATGGTTGTGAATGGAATAAAATCAAGATTTATCCTCGTTTATAGCAAGCAAAAGAATGAGGAGCATATACGGAAACAAAGAGAAAAAGAGCCTCGTAAGTTAAACGACGCATTATTGTCATTCTCAACTTTATCAACGCAAAAGGAATTTGTTCATGATAAATATGACAAACTTTGGCGTTATGTAACCGAAGCAATATCTATGAATGAAGACGATTTTGCAAAAAATAAGTCGCTATATCTATAAGCGGGTAACATTGAGAGGTGACGGCGAATGAAACTCAAATTTGATTCCACACTTGACTACCAACAGGAAGCCATCGCCGCCGTGCGGGACGTGTTCAAGGGACAGACGGCGAAACAGTCCCTTTTTACCGTGGCGGCAATCGCAAATGAGCAAATGTCCTTGCGGTTTGGCGGTGAAACTCAGCAACTCACATTGGGGCAAGGCATCGGCAACCGCTTGGAGCTTGACGATGAAGACCTTTTGAAAAATATCCGCGAGGTGGAACTTCGGCATGGTCTGCCGCAATCCGCTTCTTTGGGAGGAGAACTCAACCTCGATATCGAAATGGAAACAGGCACGGGAAAAACTTATGTTTATCTTCGCACAATTTTGGAACTTAATAAAGCTTACGGATTTTCCAAGTTTATTATAGTCGTGCCAAGCACCGCTATCAAAGAGGGCGTGAAGAAAACCATAGACATCACCCGCGAGCATTTTCGCGGGATTTATAACAATGTAAACTATGACGCTTTTGTTTATAACAGTGACCATATCGAAAAAATCCGTGATTTTGCCATTTCAAACGATATACAGATAATGGTTATCATAATTGACGCATTTCAAAAAAGCTCTAATCTAATCAACCGCTACAACGATAAAAAATTCGGCGAATCCCTGCCCATTGACCTTGTGAGAGAAACTCATCCTATCGTAATAATCGACGAGCCTCAGTCTACTATC
>JAFXOC010000365.1 GCA_017529085.1 Selenomonadaceae bacterium
AGAAAAGAAAGAAGTTTTTTTATATTTTAGAAAACTTTATGAAGGAAAAAGCGGGAATTTGTAGAAAGTAAATAATAATTAGCTTGAATTTTCACAAGAAAGTCCGGGAGGGATTTTAACATGAGAAAAACAGAATGTTTGGCTATGATTCTTGCGGGAGGGCAGGGCAGCCGCCTTGGGGCGCTCACGAAGAAGATTGCAAAACCCGCGGTTCCCTTTGGCGGGAAATACCGCATTATAGACTTTCCTTTGAGTAACTGCGCCAATTCGGGGATAGGCAAAGTTGGCGTTTTAACGCAGTATAAACCTCTCGAACTTCATAACTATCTTGGCACCGGCAGCGCGTGGGACTTAGACAGAAAAGGCGGCGGCGTTTTTATTTTGCCTCCTTACGCCCGCGAAAAAGGCGCTGATTGGTACCGTGGCACTGCGGACGCCATTTATCAGAACATTAACTTTGTTGATATTACCGAGCCCGATTATGTCTTGATTTTGTCCGGCGACCATATTTATACGATGGATTATTCCTTGATGCTTGACGCTCATAAAAAGAATAAGGCGGACGCGACAATCGGCGTGTTCGAAGTGCCTTGGGACGAAGCGCCACGCTTTGGCATTATGAATACCGACGCTAACGGCAAGATCGAAGAATTTGAGGAAAAACCCGCAAATCCCAAGAGCAACTTGGCTTCGATGGGTATTTATATATTTACGAAGGACGTTTTAAAGAAGTATTTGGAAGAAGACGCGGCAAACGACGAGTCGAGCCATGATTTCGGCAAGGACATCATCCCGAAGATGTTAAACGACGGGTTGAATTTACAATCCTACGCCTTTGAAGGTTATTGGAAAGACGTTGGGACGATTGAAAGCTTGTGGCAGGCGAACATGGATTTGATTCAGGACGAGCCTCCCTTCGAGCTTCAAGGCGAGTGGCGCATTTATTCTTCCAATCCCTCCATGCCGCCGCAGTATGTAGGTCCCGACGCTACCGTAAACAAATCCATGATAACGGAAGGTTCCATGATTTTGGGCGAAGTCACTCATTCTGTGATATTCTCGGGCGTGCGGGTCGGCAAAGGCGCGGTCGTAAGAAATTCCGTCATACTTCCCGGCACCGTGATAGAGGACGGAGCCGTTGTTGATTACGCCATTATCGCCCATAACTGTAGGGTGACATCCGGCAAAAAGGTTCAAGGCGAACCCGGCGCAATATCGGTGGTTGCCGAAGGCGAGACTGTGTGAATTGATTGAGAGAAACGGAGTGATATAAGTTGAAAAGAGTTATGGGTCTTATTAATTTAAATGAAGACAGCAATATGATAAGAAACCTCGCCGATTTTCGCGCAGTCGAGTCAATCCCCTTCGCGGGACGTTATCGCCTCATTGATTTCGCGCTCTCCGGCATGGTAAACGCGGGAATTTTAAACGTCGGCATTATGCTTCCCGATAAAGAGCGTTCCATTCTTGACCACCTCCGTTCCGGTAAGGATTGGGATTTGGCGCGCCGTCACGACGGTTTGTATTACCTGCCTTCAGCTAAAGTTGAGAAGGAAGCGCGTCAGGGCGATTTGAAAAACTTCTATTTTAACTTAGACTATATCGATCGTTGCAAACAGTCTTACATCTTGCTTACAAGCGGCAGCTTCGTATACAACATGGACTTTAAAGAAATTCTCGCCTTCCATGAACAAAAGGGCGCGGATATTACCATGGTTTACTACACCGCAAGAGAAGCGACGTTAGGCAAAGATGTCGTGTTAAAGACAACGGCGGACGGGCTTGTTACCGATATTTCCGAGCGCCCCGAGACGAAAGACAACGCTAAGGTCTGCATGAGCGTTTACTTCATGGAAAAGGGCGTGTTTGAGAAGATTGTCACCTCCGCTTACGAAAGAGGCGGTCAGGACTTCTTAATGGACGGCATCATTAAGAAGGCTGAGCAGTACAATATGTACGCCATGGAGCATAAGGGCTATGTGGCGCATATTGATACGGAGCTTGCGTATTACAGGGCCAACATGGATATTCTTCGCCCGGAGATTTGGGAAGAACTTTTCTTGGGCGACCATTCGATTTATACGAAAGTGCTTGACGGCGTTCCCGTACAGTACAAGAAAGACTCCGTGGTAAAAAATTCCCTTATCGCCAACGGCTGCATAATAGAAGGCGAAGTCGAGAACAGCGTGTTGTTCAGAGGCGTTAAGGTAGGCAAAGGCGCAAAGATAAAGAACAGCATTATCATGCAAAAGAGCGTGATTGAAGACGGCGCACTCGTTGAAAACACCATCTGCGACAAGAATGCGGTTATAACCGAAGGCAAATGGCTAAAAGGCGCCCAGAAGTATCCGCTTATCATAGAAAAAAACATGGTCATCTAAAAAGAAGGTACAGGTAGGCAGGGAGTTTTGTCCCCTCTCGGATTGAAGATAAACTAAAAGATAGAAAGCAACAGCGAAAAATCTCATCAATAAATTTATTAAAGTTTTTTCTCTCTCTTTCTTTTCTTTGCTTCTTTCTTTTCTTTCTCTCTCTTTTTTACAAAAAAGAGAGAGAA
>JAFXOC010000366.1 GCA_017529085.1 Selenomonadaceae bacterium
AAATCAATGGCTATACAAGACGTTGAAAAAATCGCGCTTTTTGTCGCGTTGCCGCTGCTCTTATTCGGAAAAATCATGCGGCCTTTTGTGTGGCTCTTAAACACGGTTGCAAACGGGGTGTTGCATTTTTTGGGGTTCAAGGGGGCAACGGAAAGCGACGAGGCGCATACCGAAGAAGAAATAAGGCTGTTGGTGGAGGAAAGTCATCGTCAGGGGCTTATCGACGATACGGAAGTCGATTTTGTGGACAACGTCTTTGATTTCACGGAATTGACGGTGCGAGAGATAATGGTGCCAAGGACGGATATGGTGTGCATATATTTGGGAGACCCCTTTGAAAAGAATTTGGCGGTGATAATGGAGGAACAGCTTACAAGATACCCGATTTGCAGGGAGGATAAAGATCACATCATAGGTTTCTTGCACGTTAAGGATTTGTTGCCGTATCTTTCCGCAGGGAAACGACCGATACTCAGGAAATTAAGGAGAAAAGCGTTGGTAGTGCCGGAGAGCATGGATGTCAGCGTACTCTTAAAGACCATGCAGGAGGAAAAATCGCAGCTTGCCGTTGTGGTTGACGAATACGGCGGTACGGCGGGGATGGTTACGATTGAGGATATTGTCGAAGAAATAGTAGGAGACATCCAGGACGAATTCGACGAAGAGCGACCCATGGCGGAGTATCGGGGAAACAACGTGTATTCCGTGGACGCAAAGATGCTTTTGGAAGAACTTGACGATATGCTTGGCATTAACATAGAGGAAGACGACGTGGATTCCGTGGGCGGTTGGTTAAACGACGCCTTGGGCGGCGACGCGAGAGTTGGGCAGATGACGGCATTCTTAGGCAATCGCTTCTTTGTGGAGGAACTGGACGGCGCGAGGATAACAAGAGTGCTGATCGCTGTTGAAAACGACGATACGAGGGAGGAAGAATAATGAGGCTTAATAAAGGAATTGTACAATCTGCCATAGAGGAATTTGCGCTTTCTGAAGACGAATTAAAAAAGGTTAGGGAAGATTTTAAAAATGAGATTACTCTCCCCCCCTGCCCCCCCTCTGAGAAGGGGGCTTTAAAGAGCATACCTCTCAGAGGGGGGCGCCCGAAGGGCGATGGAAGTTCTTCCCTCAAAATGTTGCCTTCCTTTTTGTCAACTCCCACCGGCAACGAATCGGGAACATATCTCGCCTTGGATTTCGGCGGCACGAATGTACGAGTCTTAAAGATAAAGTTACTTACTAAAGGCGAATATGAAATAGTAAACAAAGTCGCCGCGCCTTTGATAAAGGCGGGGGAATACGACTTTATACACAAAGATGCAACGGGCGAGGAACTCTTTGACTTTATCGCAAAACTCATAAAAGAGGCGATAAACGGCGACAAAGGGGAAATTCGTCTGGGACATACGTTTTCTTTTCCATCGGAGCAGCTTGATTTGGCGAATGCCAAACTTATATCGTGGACAAAGGAATTTCAGACGAGAAACGTCGAAGGGGAGAATGTAACCGAACTTTTGAAAGCTGCGTTAAAAAGAGCGAACATAGAGAATGTAATTCCCGTTGCGGTCATAAACGATACGGTCGCGACTCTTTTAACCGCGGCTTACGCCGACCCTAACGCGCTTATAGGCAGCATTTACGCCACGGGACACAACACCTGTTATCTTGAAAAAAACTATAACGGGCAGCCTATGATATTAAACCTTGAATCAGGCGGGTTTTCCAAAGTGCCGCGCAACGGTTTCGATTTGATTTTGGACGAGCGCAGCGAAAAACGAGGCGCGCAGTTTTTAGAAAAAGCAACTTCCGGCAGATATGTAGGCGAACTGTTTTCCATAGCCGCGGCAAAAGCCTTGGAGAGCGATAAACTTTTTGACTTTTCATCCGTAGACCTCTGCGACATGATTACAAACAATTCTACAAGTCACTTTATAAAATTGCGAACTAATTATGCGCCGACTCCGGACGAAGCGGAGCTATTCGCGAAACTTGCAAACAATATACTGACTCGTTCGGCGCTTTTGGTGACTGCAACATTTTTAGGCTTATACGACCGTATCGGGGAAGAAAACCTTTCGATTGGTATAGACGGCTCATTATATGGGAAAAATCCGTTTTTGCAGGAAATAATATCGGGTGAGCTTGCGAAGGTAAGCGATAAGATTTCGGCTTTTAAGGTTGAGGACGGAAGCGCGATTGGGGCGGCGATAGCGGCGGCTTGTTAAAAAAATAAAAAAAAGAACATTTACCTATCGGGTCAACCGTTACACGGGACGCAGCGTACGGTAAATGTTCTTGTCATACCTACTGTAACTGACAAACTTTCTTGACAGAAATTTATCAGTCACTTATAATAAACGAAGGAAAGAACATAAGGCTAAACGGCTCTCCCCCGAAAGGGGGTGAGGCATATGGAACAAATGATTTTGGTACTTACCATTATTTATTTAATAACCATCGCCAATAAAAAATAAAGCCGTGAGCGCTCCAACCGCCAACGGTTTTTAACCAAAACCAACAGGAGGGAGAGCCGCGCCAAGTGTTCTTTCCTTTTCTGTTTAATTGATTATAACCTAAAAACCAAAATTTTGCAATAAAAAAATCCCTTAAATAGGGATTATGATAAAAATATGAAAAAGATTTGACAAACGTCTTTTACTCATCTATAATAAACGAAGGAAAGAACATAAGGCTAAGCGGCTCAACCCCTCAGAAATGAGGTGATGCGTATGGATCAAATAATCTTGATACTTATCATGATTTATCTAATAACCATTGCAAACAAAAACTGAAGCCGTGAGTGCTGACACCACCTACGGTTTTTAACCAAACCCACAGGAGGGAAAGCCGCGCCAAGTGTTCTTTCCTTTTCTGCTGAACTGATTATATCTCAATAACAACAAAATTGCAACAAAAAATCCCCCGCTACGAGGGATTTTTTGTTGCAAATTTTTTTATTATCCCCGAAAACCACGTTCTCGGCGGGTGGTTTTCGAAAAACAGGAAGATTATCGGTATGATGATTAGCGTGAATATCGTTGAGCTTAAAAGCCCGCCTATTATTACCCACGCCATCGAAACTCTCGTTTCCGATCCTTCCGTCATGGCAAGCGCAGTAGGGAGCATTCCCACCATCATGGTGATGGTGGTCATAAATATAGGCTTTAACCTTACCCGCCCCGCTTCCACTATGGCTTCATACGCCGTCTTTCCTCTTTCCATCAAAGTCAATGTGTAATCAAGAAGCAACGTGCCGTTTTTCGCCACTATGCCGTCCATTACCAAAATTCCTATGAGGGAGTACAAGTTCAGCGTGTTGTGGGTGATGAGGAGGAAGAGTAGCGAGCCGATTATTCCCAAGGGTAACGAAAACATTCGGATAAACGGCGTTATCAGCGATTCGTACAACACGGAGAGCAACATATATATGAGTATCATCGCAAGGATTAGCGCCGCCAACAGTTCCCCGAAGGTTTCGTTCATCCTCGTGGCTTGCCCCTTGAAACGATAGCTTACGTTGTCGCCTAATTCCGCTTTTTTGAGCGCTTTTCTTACGTCTTCAACAACGTCGCCTATGGGACGGTTTACGAGGTTCGCGCCAATGGCGACGGAACGCTGCTTATCCACTCGACGTATGCTCACCGGGCCTCTGCCATTGTGGAGCGAAGCGACGTCGCCTAAATATATAAGCTTGCCTCCCGCAGATACGGGGACTTTCGCCACATCGGAAGATTTATAGGCTTCGGCGTTTTGGAAGCGTACCTTTATATCCGTGTCTTGTCCGCTGTTTTTCGGGTCGTTGGTAAGTTCCCCCGCAG
>JAFXOC010000367.1 GCA_017529085.1 Selenomonadaceae bacterium
AAAATTATTGCGCCGGATTTAACGGGAAAATTTAGCGTGAAAGATAACGGTTGTATTTTATTTGACGATAAAATACGAGGAATTTTTTACGGTGAAGCTGTACCAAATATAAGCGAAATCGAAGAAGTAACAGACGCTAAAAACAGATTTGTCTCCCCCGGGTTCATAAACATTCATATGCACGGGGTTTTAGGCGCCGATACCATGGACGAAAACGACGACGCTCTTAACGTGATGGCAAAAGTCGAAGCGGCTATGGGAGTTACAGGATTTTTGCCCACCACCATGACTTACGATATGCCCAGAATTCATCGAGCGTTGGCAAGGGTGCGCCAAGCAAAAAATAAAAATATGGGCGCGAAAATTTTGGGAGCGCATATGGAAGGTCCCTTTATCAGCGTGGAAAAACGCGGCGCGCAAGGGGCGGATTTTATAAAGAAGGCGGATTTTTCCGATATAGAAGAATTTACCGACGTGATAAAGATTATAACCTTAGCCGTTGAAGAAACCGACGAAAATTTTTTTTCGAAAGCAAAAGAAAACGGTATACTCATATCATTAGGGCATAGCGCGGCGGACTACGACACCGCAAAAAGCGCTATAACAAACGGAAAAATTCAACATATAACCCACTTATACAACGGCATGGCATCTTTTCATCACAGGAACCCTGGCATTGTCGGGGCGGCTTTTGACAGCGACGTTAAAGTTGAACTTATAGCCGACAACGTTCATTCTCACCCGATGGCGCAGAGACTCGCATATAATATGAAAGGAATCGAAAATATTATCTTAATAACGGATTCCATGAGGGCATCTTGTTTAGGCGACGGACTTTCGGAGCTTGGCGGTCAGGAAGTCATGGTGAACGGAAATCTTGCGACTCTAAAAAACGGCGCGATTGCGGGAAGCGTCGTGAAGATGAACAAAGAGATAAAAATTTTCGCAAAAAACACAGGAGCGCCTATTGAAAGAGTCGTCGAAACTGTTACGAAAAATCCTGCGCTTTCCCTTGAAATTTACGATAAAACGGGTTCGATAGAAATAGGTAAAAATGCGGATTTTACGATATTTGACGACGAATTGGAGATTTTTGCGACCATTGTTGACGGAAAGATGGTATTCGCAAATTAAAAGTACAATTGACAGAGGCGAGGAATTGTGATAAATTATGTTGGTATGATTAGAAAGAAGCGTACCGAAAAAATTGAGAGGTGAGATTATGCGCAACGCTGTAACGCTTGCTTGCACCGAGTGCAAAAACCGTAACTATCAGACTAACAAAAACAAGAAAAATAATCCTGATAGACTTGAATTCAACAAGTATTGCAAATTCTGCAAGAAACACACACTCCATAAGGAAACAAAGTAATGGCTGAAGAACAAATTGCTCCCAAAGAGGGATTCAATTTAAAGCGTTTCTTAAACGAAGTCGTCTCCGAGATGAAAAAAGTCTCGTGGTCCACAAAACACGAACTTGTTACTTACACATGGGCGGTGTTCGTTGCGGTTGTCATCGTCTGCGCCCTCATCTGGATATGCGACACGTTTTTCGCCAGACTTTTCCACATTATCTTAAAGTAGCGGAGGGAAAGCTATGGAACTTGACGAAAAAGCATCCCAGAAGGCATGGTACGTGGTTCATACCTATTCCGGCTACGAAAACAAAGTTAAGGCAAATTTAGAACGCAAAATAGAGTCCCAGGGACTTCAAGACGTAATTTTTCAAGTGGTTGTGCCCATTGAGGATGCCATTGAGGAAAGAGACGGCAAAGAACATCTTGTGAAAAAAAAGATTTTCCCCGGCTACGTGTTGGTTGAGATGATTGTAAACAATCACTCTTGGTACATAGTCAGAAACACGCAAGGCGTGACGGGATTCGTTGGCACCGAAAAAGAGCCCATTCCCCTCTCGGACGAAGAGGCGGAGCGCATCTTAGGCGCTATGACGAAAGAAGTCCAAGAAGTAAAAGTCCAAAACGGCGACATCGTTCGCATAACAGACGGCTGGTTTAAAGACAAAACCGGTCCCGTCAAAGAAGTGGACGCCTCGGAAGGTCGCGTAAAAGTGGAAATCGGCGGCGCTCTTATGGATTTATCCGCCGGTGACGTGGAGAAAGTCTAATTTCTTTCTTTTCTTTCTTCTCTTTTTTTGTAAAAAAAGAGAAGAAAGAAAAGAAACAAAAGAAAGAAGAGAAAAAAACTTTAATAA
>JAFXOC010000368.1 GCA_017529085.1 Selenomonadaceae bacterium
ACCCGCTTGTAGATGTACCCCGCATCCCCCGGATCATAAAAACGCCACCATTCGCTCTTGAATACATCGCCCCCCGCCACTATCGGCGTCTGCTGGTACTGCGCCGCAAATACTCCCGGCGCTTGCGCCCGCAACCTCTCCAACTCCGCTGTCGTTATCCTCTCCTCCCACGCACTGCACCCCTTCTCCTCATCGTACCCCTTCAACAACAGAAAATCCCACGCATCGCGCTCGTTCTCCTCGATGTACCCTATCAAATCATCCATCGCCAATCTCTGCGCTATCACGATTATCGGCGTCTGCGGACTGTTCCTCCGGCTTTTCAATGCCCCCGTGTAAGCCGATATTACCCCTTGCTTCGCCGCCTGACTTCTCGCCTCCGTCGCTTTCAAGAAATCGTCGATTATCAACGCTCCCCCATACCCTTCACTCGCCGTTCCAGCACCAAAGCCCGTACCCACCCCGTCTATCGTCGCCGCACGAAACCCTCCCCCGTCCTTTATCCGCCACAAGTCACTCGCACTGCTCGCACTGTCCACCACAATATTCGGAAATATCTTCCGGTATAACTCGCTACTAACCAGCTCCCGTATATACTTGCTCGTGTCCGCTACCAACTCCGCACCGTAGCTCGTCAATATGTAGTTGCACGCAGGATTTATCGCGTAACTCCATGCTACAAAGTATTTTATCATTTGCGTCTTACTGAAGCGAGGCGGCATACCTATATACAAGTGCTTTGCTTGCAATATTTTAGGGGCAGACGGAACGGAAGTACCTTTTTTTTGTACGGAATTTGACCCCGGGGGGGGGGAGGGGGATAAAAAAGCATTCTGCGGATATGGAGTTCCTTTTCCGGCGTTTCGCGTTTTATCCGGCACCGGGGGCGGGGTCGCTTTGGTCGTTTCGGGTGATTCCGGCGCTCGGCAGTACATCCTAGCTTCAAGCGCCTCGATCATTCGGAGGTGAAACGGGCGAAATGTGAACGGTTCGCCATGTCGATAAAAGTGCATGACTTCAATAAAGGCCTTTAGCGAGGATTTTAGCAGGATGGCGGCGGCCTCGGGGCTTCGCTGTAGCTGGTCTATGAACTCAAAATTTACCAATTTCCCGCACCTTGTAAGTAATTGTCGCGCATTGCTTTACGCCATATTTCAAGCATGGCGATTTAACAGAATAACTGTTATGCGACATTGTGAGTTGTAAGTCGTTATACATTAATACATTAGCGGAATTTTACCCCTTGTTTTTGGGCTTTCATTGTTAGTCGCTTCTATCTCTTGGGCGTCTACCTCTATGGCCTCGGTCGGAGGTGCTTCAAGCAGGGATTTCAGGCGCTGCGCTTCGGCTATAGCTGCGGCTCCTGCTAGCGCTAGCGTGGCGGAAGGCTTAGCGGCTAACGTGATTTGCGCGTTGTCTCCGTATTTCTCCGGCATTATTTTGGCTAAGTACCATTTCCGCACATCGCATTGCAGACGTGCGGCGTTTACGGCTGCGGGGTCGCGGTTGTCCACGTTGTCAGCAATGTCCATGATCTCCCGGGCCAGTCGGTCGGCACGTCGTTCGCGTGCTCGGGCGTAGCGGTTTGCGGCTTCGTTGTCGTTCTGCATCCATCTAACTATTGTTGCATGGCTTAGCATGCCGGGCATTTTTTCTATTTGGTGGAGGTCGTACCCGTCGTCTATTTTTTCGATCACACAGTTTATTTTTTCGGGTCTGCTGCTTCTGCTGCTGCTGCTGCTGGTGCTTTTGGTGGTGTTCGGTGGTGTTGGTGTAGGTATGTATACAGTACTCCGAGTTGAGCAATTACCCCTTACCCCTAAATCCCCTTTCCCCTCTTTCGACAAGTAGCTTTTTCCGGGGTCGGGATATTTCCGGGGTCGGCCGCGTTTTTTGGGTGGGGTTTGTTTTGGGGCGATCTGCATTTTTTCTTAAAGATTTTTTAAAAACGGCTTGAAATTTTCGCTCTTGTATGCTGCCTGTTTTTGGTCGTTCTGAACGCCTAAAAAGTAAGGGAAAAGCGGAAAAAATCTAATTTTTTTCAAAAAAAGATTAAAAACGGCTTGATTTTTTGCTTTTGGCGTGGTATATTATAATAGTTAAGGGAAAAAGCGGTTAGACCGCCGCCGCTTGCAATTTTCGCGGACAGCGGTAAATTAAAAATAAGGGAGGGAAATATGCGAATTTTTGATCTGAAAAAAGACGGTTATCAGTTCACATGGAAGTGGGAGCGCGAGGACGGTACAGTCGTCGAGTGCCAAACCGACAAGGAAGGGTGCGGGCTTTGGGAGTACCTACCGAGGAAGGCTGAGTGGAGGCAGACCAAAGGCACGTGCGATTTCATGCTGCGTGGAATGTCTCTTTCCGGCGCGCGAAAGAAGATTAAGCGCACTTTTATCGAGGACTAGCGCGCTATGAGCAACATAACAAACGAGGAGCGTTTGCGGCGCTATTGCGAACGCAATAACATTCTGTTGCGCCACCTCGCGGCGGCGCTTGACTGTTGCTTGCCAACGGTCTACGCATGGAGAACCGGAAAACGGCCTTACCCCTACGAGCGTTTGGAGGCGCTTGAACGTGCCAAGCGGGAGGCGGGCGAGTGGCCGATACCGGGGCCGACGCAGGAGGAACGACGAAAAGCGGCTTGCCGCGCGCGGTGCGCGGAGGCGCGTAAACACGTGACCGCCGAAACCTACAAAAAAATATCCGAGACGCTATTCAAGCAGCGCCACAATACACGTTACTACGCCTGCCAGCGGAATTTTGCGGAGATCGCGGCGGCGGAGCTGGCGAGTTGCGGGCGGCGTCTTGGCTGGCCTACCTTTTACCAGCAGTCGCGGCGGCGGTGGGATGACAACGGCGGCAAGGGCTTTGTGTTCGAGGGGCGCGAGCAGGTCTATTATTTCGAGTAGGAACTAAATATACACGTGCATCAATACACGTTCACCGGGCGCGGGGCGGTCTGCTCCGCGCTTGTTTTTTTATGCTAAAATTGATGGCAACGGCAAAAACCCGCAAACTTTTACTCATACTATGTCACATACAGCGGAGGGGGTTGAACGTGCATAATTTAGCATTTTTGAGCTTGATTTTGAACTTGGAAATGGTGGAGGTGGCGGGAGTCGAACCCGCCTTTTAAGCTCAAAAAATAGGGGTACTCATACATGCACTCATACACGTGCTTAATCCTCTTACGGGCTATCCAGCACATTCGGCAAGGTCAGTATTTGGCGCGCGGTGGCTCGGTCGTGGCTGTATAAGTCTGTCATGTCGTCGGTGGTATGTCCGGCGATCCCCTTAGTGGCGCGCCGGGAAATTCCCGCTTCGTCGCACCGAGTGATGAAGGACGCCCGAAACGAGTGGAACCCCGCCTTGCCTTCGCACGTGTCTTTGATGCCGAGGGCGTGAAGCATCCCGGCAAAGTAGGTTTGGTTTTTGTGACCGGGAAAGTGAATATATTTCTGCCATTGGCTTAAAATGGGCTGCAAGGGGTCTGTGGGGCGAGTTAGCGAATTTAGGTGCTGCCATAGCTCCGGGTGTATCGGAACGTATACAGCGCGCCCGAAACGCGCCGTTTTGCCGGGCATGATTGTGAAGCTCCGGTCGGCTTCGTCGATGTGCGACCAAGACAGCTTGAAGCACGTTTCTAGTCGCAAGCCCGTGTGCCATGCTATGATCGACGCGGTTTTCCACGGCTCGGCGGCTGCGGCAAAGATAGCGCGGAACTCGTCAACGGTCAGCGGTCGGAAATGCGACACATTACTTGGCAAGCGCCGGGGAATGTTGGCGAACGGCGAAGCGTTCAATCCGGCGCGAATAGCGCAAGTCCTAAACATCACATTGAGCATTGTCAAGTTGTTATTGTAGGTCTTGGCGGTCGCCTTGCCGAAAGTTTTATCTAGATAGTCAAGCGCTATCTTCGGCGTGATCTCGTCTGCGTATTTCAGCGGCGCTACGGAGGCAACAAAGCGCTCAAATGCGGCGGCATGGCGGGCGTTGACCTCCCGGCGTTGGCGCGTGGCGGCGATCATTTTGTCCAGCCGGAGGCGCTTGGCGCTACTTTCCGGGAATGTCGGCGCGGTGATCGTTTCAGTCGCGGTAGGCTTGCCGGGAAAAAACCCGTCGTATTTGGCTTGAAGCCGGGCAAAAGTCTTGACAGCGGCGATTCGCGCCATTACCTCCCGGTGCAGCTTCGTCGCGGTCGCTTCGTCGCGGGTATGCAGGGAAATAGTGCGTATTTTTCCGCTATCGTCGCGGAAATACGCATACCAAGTTAGTCTTATCTTACGCAGCGCCATTTTCTCCGGTTATACCCCTTCCCCCTTAACCCCTATCCTCAAGTAT
>JAFXOC010000369.1 GCA_017529085.1 Selenomonadaceae bacterium
GTTTACCGCCGATTCTGCCTATATCCGCCGCATTCGTTATGCTTGTAACTCCGCTTATGACGCTGAAGAAAATTACGGGGGCTATCATCATGTTTAAAGCGTTTAAGAACATTGTTCTAAAACTTTTTACAATGTTTGTATCGAAAGCTGCGACTAAGTCATGTGATAAGAGCGCTTCCATTAAAAGACCGCAGACAACGCCTAAAACCATGCCGAGGAGAGTGTTATAAATATGCTTGTTCCCCGCCTCATGCACATTTATGGTGACAATGTTGAGTTCGCCCTTCCTGGCGTATCCCATCTTTGAGCGATTTGCCTTTAAAATGGTTACGCGGTAAAAATCCACGTCTTCTTCGTGGTAATCTGTGGCTTCTATCAACGGGTTAAACTCTTTGCCGGCAGTTTCCAATTTTAAAACAAGACTGCCCCACCTCTTTTGCAGGATAACGACGGCGTTTGTAACGCCTCCTTTTTCCCGCATACGCATAAAGGTTTCCTCAAGCACCAACTGAGCGTTTGAGATCTCTTTTGACGAAGCCTTTTTTTCTCGCAATACCGAAGCAATTTCCTCCATCGTTTGAGAAAAATTTTCCATGTTCAATAAAAAATTTCTATTGCTAACCATAACTTAACCTCCCCATATCGGTCGGATTTTTAACTTCACAGAAAACACAAGTCAACCTATTCGACATAAAATTGAATTTACCTTCTATAAAGTATTATTACAATTCTTAAATTACACTTCCGTTACAATTTTCGATATTTTAGTCTCACTCTCCTAAATTTTATTTGACAAAAAAATACATAGTAGCTATAATGAGTTGAGGTTGATGAAGATGATTATTCGTTTGAATGCGGGGAACAAGGAGGATTTGCCTTTTTCCTTTGCTATGCCTTGCGATAAATTGGATATTTCTTCTAAAGGAACAATTTATTTGGGCAACGCTATTATTGAGGGAAAGCTTATTTTTCTTGGGGGAGATTATGCGGCTGAGGGCAAGGTTACGGTTGGCAAAAGATTTCTTTGCGATCGTTGCCTGAAGGAAGTCGAAAAGAAAGTACATATACATTTCAGCGAAAAATTTTCCCGTGAAGAAAGCGATGACTCAACCCTTTTTACTGGGGATGAGATAGATTTAACCGAAGTTGTTCGCGATAATATTTTGGCGGCAGAGCCTATCAGTCATCTTTGCAAAGAAGATTGCAAGGGACTTTGTAAGATTTGCGGCAAAGATTTGAACGAAGGCGAATGCGGCTGCGATAGACATATCGTAGATCCAAGGTTCAGCATACTTCAAGATTATCGAATAGACGACTGAACGACTGATTTAAGGAGGTGCATTTTTAATGGCAGTGCCGAAACGCAAAATGTCAAAATCGCGTCGAGACAGAAGGCGCGCGAATTGGAAACTGGAGACGCCGGGATTTACTTCCTGCCCCCAGTGCCACGAGCCCAGGATGCCACATCACGTTTGCTCTGAGTGCGGATATTATGATGGAAAACCGGTAATCCAAGAGGTCGAGTAAGGGTTCGAGCAGGATGGATTTCCTGCTCGTTTTTTTATAGAAAGCTGGACGAGAATAAATTTCGCCTTTGTTTTCCCCGCCATTTAGACGCAGAAAACAAAGTACGACGTTTATTGTCGCTTACTACAAAAATCTGACGAGGTGATTTCTGTTTGAAGATTACAGTAGATGCAATGGGCGGCGATTTTGCGCCAAAAGCCGTTGTGCTTGGGGCGATTATGGCGGCAAAAAAACATCAGGCGGAAATCGTGCTAGTCGGCGATGAAGCGGTTATAAAAGATATTATTGCCAAAGAAAACGTAGAAAATTTGCCCATAGAAATAAAAAACGCCACGGAAGTCATAGGCATGGACGAACACCCCGCGGACGCCGTGCGGGTCAAAAAAGACGCGTCGGTTGTCGTAGCGACAAACCTTGTTAAAGAGGGAGTATGCGATGCGGTGGTATCCGCGGGTAGCACGGGCGCGGCTGTTGCGGCGGCGCAGCTTATCCTAAAAAGGATAAGAGGAATAGGAAGACCCGCCATAGCGACTCCGATGCCAACGCCTAAAGGCGTGACGCTTATGCTTGACTCCGGGGCAAACGTTGACAGCAAGCCCGAACATTTGGCGCAGAGCGGAATTATGGGTTCCCTTTACGCCGAACACGTTCAAAAGAAGAGTAAACCGCGAGTCGGACTTTTAAACATAGGCGAGGAAGAAACCAAAGGCAACGAACTTACCAAGGAAGCCTACGCTCTTTTAAAGGATGCGGACATAAATTTCATCGGCAACGCCGAAGGAAGAGACGTGCCAAAGGGAAACTTCGATGTTGTGGTCTGCGACGGTTTTATAGGGAATGTGGTGCTTAAATTCGCCGAGAGCATGGCGAAGACGATTTTTTTCCTTATAAAGGACGCTATAAAAGAAGGCAGTTTGCTTGGAAAATTGGGCGCGTTTCTTTTGATGCCCACGCTAAAAGGGCTTGCAAAAAGATTGGACGTAGCCGAGTACGGCGGCGCGCCGCTTTTGGGAGTGCAGGGCTACGTCATCATAAGTCACGGCTCGTCGGACGAAAAGACGATATCAAACGCGGTCAGAGCCGCTAAGGCTTACGTTGAAAGCAACGTGGTAAATCATATAAAGAACGCTTTGACAGAGAAGAAAGAAACCCTAAATGGGAGTGTATGAGGAGGATCTTCATGTTTGAGAATAATGCGATAACCAATTTGCTCCATATCAAATATCCCATTTTTCAGGGCGGTATGGCTTGGATAGGCACGGCGGAGCTTGCTTCGGCGGTGTCCAACGCCGGTGGGCTCGGCATAATCGGCGCGGGACACATGCCCCCGGACGCTCTTCGGGCAGAAATACAAAAAGTCAAGGGTTGGACAAAAAATCCCTTCGGCGTGAACATCATGCTGATGAGTCCCTTTGTTAAGGAAGTAATGCAAGTAGTCGTCGAGGAAAGAGTTCCTGTGGTGACAACCGGCGCGGGTAATCCGGGAGAGTATGTGCCGGCGCTGAAAGAAATAGGTTCAAAAGTCATTCCCGTTGTGGCTTCCGTAGCGCTTGCGAAACGTTTGGTAAAAAGCGGCGCGGACGCTGTTATAGCGGAAGGTATGGAATCGGGCGGTCATATAGGCGAGATTACAACCATGGCGCTTGTGCCGCAGGTTGTGGATGCCGTTGACGTTCCCGTTATCGCGGCGGGCGGCATAGGCGACGCAAGAGGCATGGCGGCGGCGTTTGCTTTGGGCGCTCAGGCTGTGCAGATGGGCTCCCGCTTCGTTGTGAGCGAGGAATGTATTGCTCATCCTCACTACAAAGAGCTGGTTGTAAAGGCAAAAGATCGTTCTACCGTTATCACGGGCAGAACGCTTGGACATCCGGTGCGCTCCATCTCCAACAAACTCACGCGCAAATATGAAGAAATGGAAGCGGCGGGAGCCAGCAACGAAGAACTCGAAAAGTTGGGAGTAGGCGCTTTGCATAAAGCTACTCACGAAGGCGA
Organism: Selenomonadaceae bacterium; assembly: GCA_017529085.1. Classification (GTDB taxonomy): domain Bacteria; phylum Bacillota; class Negativicutes; order Selenomonadales; family Selenomonadaceae; genus RGIG9201. Next base: position 3,520 of record JAFXOC010000369.1, read on the forward strand.
CGTTGAGAACGGCACCGTTATGATAGGCGAAATTTCCGGTATGCTTAACGATATAAAACCCGTCAAAACTATAATCGAAGACATGGTGAACGCTCTTCCGGGCGTATTTAAAACCAGTGTGGCTAAGACTAATTAAGTTCTTACTTTTCTTTTTCTCTTTTTTGAAAAAAAGAGAAAAAGAAAAGTAACAAAAGAAAAAGAGAAAAAACTTTAATAA
>JAFXOC010000370.1 GCA_017529085.1 Selenomonadaceae bacterium
GTCGCGTTCCGCCCGGAAAAATTATTCTTCCGCTTATAAAAGCAAACAAGGCGGGTTTGGATGTGTCCGTAAATCAATTGGAAGCTCATTATCTTGCGGGCGGTAATGTGGATAAGGTTGTGGACGCGCTTATCGCTTCGCATAGAGCCGAAATACCGCTTCCATTCGAACGTTCGGCGGCTATTGATCTTGCGGGGCGCGATGTGCTTGAAGCCGTGCAGATGAGCGTTAATCCGAAAGTTATAGAAACTCCCATTGTTTCAGCCGTCGCTAAAAACGGTATCGAATTAAAAATCAAAGCAAGGGTGACTGTTCGCGCAAATATTGATCGCTTGGTAGGCGGCGCGGGTGAACCTACCATTATAGCCCGCGTAGGCGAAGGTATTGTTACGACTGTCGGATCGTCAGAAATGCACACGGACGTTTTGGCAAACCCCGACGATATTTCAAAAACCGTGCTTGGAAAAGGGCTTGATGCGGGTACTGCTTTTGAGATACTCTCTATTGACATTGCGGACGTTGACGTGGGCAGAAATATCGGCGCAGAATTACAGACGGATCAAGCTGAAGCGGATAAGCGCATAGCGCAGGCAAAAGCCGAAGAACGACGCGCCATGGCTGTGGCGAAAGAACAGGAAATGAAAGCCTATACGCAGGAAATGGAAGCAAAAGTCGTGGAAGCTCAGGCGGAAGTTCCTCACGCAATGGCGGCGGCTCTTCGCGAAGGCAAGTTAGGCGTAATGGATTATTATAATTTGAACAACATTCAAGCCGATACGGATATGCGAAATTCCATCACGGGACGGGACGCAAACTTTAAAGACGGAAAATAAGGGGCGAGTGTATGGAAAATCTCATACTTATAATCGTGCTTTATGTGATAGGTTCTCTAATATCCGATAAGGCGAACGAGAAGAAGCGGAAAAAAAGGAAGTCCTCACAAATTCCGCAGCCAACCGATATTGAAATTCCATTGCCTAACAGGAACAATCCATTTGATTTTGAAATACCCAAAATAGAAGGCGCTCCTAAAAGTAAGTCGGAGCCTTCTTCAGATGGGGTTTACAGGGAAGAACCCAAAGAAAATCCATATTTGAAGTATTTGAATACGACTGCCGAAAAGAAAAAACAAGCTGAAGAACGCGACGATGCTTCGATAAAACCCGTATCCGGCGAAAGAAAAAAATTCGCCATACCAATAAATAAGGTAAGAGAGGGCATAATTTTAGCTGAGATTTTAGGCAAGCCCAAAGCTTTAAAGCGTATGAGAAAGTAGGAGGTAACATGAAAAAAATATTTTCATTTCTTGCGATGACGCTTTTTATTTTAAATTTAGTCATCGCGCCCGCAAGCGCAGAGAAAACCGAGTGGGTGGACAAAGATTACAATTTTAAGCTTGCGAAGAAAATAATGGTCTACGATCTTTCTATCGTAGACAAAAGAGAACTTCCAAACGATATTATGGAAGAACTCTTAAAGGAAGACTATATGAAAAACGCTCAGCGTCCGAAGTTTGAAATTGTGCGCCCTACTGCCCCAGCTAATATCGGACATCCAGTTGAAGGCGCGGATTTATACGTGGTAGGCGAACTTTTGGATTGGCACGATGATTCTTACGTTCGCCCCGGATATACCACTTGGCAAAATAAAACAATGACCAGGACTCGCAGAAACTCCGACGGCTCGACATCGGAGGATAAATATACGGTTACGGTACCGGTAAATCATCCGCCGAGGACTATTTATACGTCAACCGTTCGCGTACGTTTTAGCGTATTTGACGCAAAAACCGGGAAAAGAGTTATGGCAAGAGACGAACTTCGCCTTCGCGATGATTCTAAGAACGGTGAGAGAGGCATTTTCGGACGCATCACAAAATCTTTCTTCGACGATTTTGGTAAAAAGTTGAGACGAGATTAATATCTTAAAAACCTTCATCGCTTTCGGTACTCACGCTTTTTAAATGCTAGTTGTTTTATTTAGAAGCGGAAGTGCCTAAAGGGTGAAGGTTTTTTATAAATTTTTAGAAATTCCCTAAACTTGACGCTTCAATAATCGTAAATTTTATGATATTATAACAGAGAAAAAAAAATAACGAGGGTGTTTAATATGTATTATCCGATGAAGCTTTTGCCCGCTCTAAAAGAATATATATGGGGCGGCAGACGCCTCATAAATGAATTTCATAAAGAGACGGATTTAGACAATGTGGCGGAAAGTTGGGAATTGGCGTCGCGCGCTGAAGGCGAGAGTTTTATCGCTAATGGAAGATTTAAGGGACTTTCCATGTCGGAGTTTGTGAAGAAGGTTGGAAAAAAGGCGCTGGGAAGCAGAGCAGAGCGGTTTTCAACCTTTCCGCTTATGGTAAAACTGCTTGACGCAAAGGAAACGCTTTCGGTGCAAGTGCATCCGAGCAACGAGGATGCAAAAAAATTTCCCGGCGCAGAAGGAAAAACCGAGCTTTGGTATATAATTGACGCCGCTTCTGACGCAAAACTTTTGTACGGCGTGAATAAAGCCATGAACAGAGATGAATTTGCAAATCATATAAAAGATGGCACGCTACTTGACTATTGCAACTATGTAAATCCTAAAAAAGGCGATGTCATGTTGGTATCTCCCGGAACGTTGCACGCCATAGGAGCGGGCGTGCTTTTATTGGAGGTGCAGCAAAATTCCAACACAACTTATAGAGTATATGACTATGAAAGACGCGGTAAAGACGGAAAACTTCGCCAACTTCACGTAAAAGAGGCGGTTCAAGTGGCGAATTTAACTCCTCCAAAACGAAATACAATGATTTTAAATCCGCTTCCCTCGGTAGGCGATGCGGTGAGAACAGAGATAGGGAATAACGAGCATTTTCGCTCCGAACATATCTCTTTAAAAGGAAACGCAGAATTTTTTGTTGGTGAAAAAAGTTTTCAAACTTTCACCGTTATCGCGGGAAATCTTACGATTAAGTTAATGGAAGCTTTTGACGCGGACGACGAAGGCGCGCTTAATTTATCGCAGGGAGACACGGTTTTCCTGCCGGCGAATATGGGCAAATTTTACATCGACGGGGACGCTGAATTTATACTTAGTGAAATTTAATTTTATAGTGGAACGACGGTTTTAAGTGATGTAAATATACTA